>DASYZF010000195.1:0-3011 GCA_035946515.1 Gammaproteobacteria bacterium
ATCTATGGGTTTCCTCGCCGGCAAGCGTGCGCTCATCGTGGGCCTCGCCAGTGAACGTTCCATCGCCCACGGCATCGCCGCGGCGTTCCACCGGGAGGGCGCGGAGTTGGCCTTCACCTACCAGGGTGAGCGCCTCAAGGACCGTGTCATCGAGATGGCCAGGGAGTTCGGCTCCAACCTCGTCTACCCCATGGACGTGGCCAGCGATGCGGAGATCGATACCGCTTTCGCGGACCTGAAGAAGCACTGGGCCCATCTCGACGTATTGGTGCACTCCGTCGGCTTTGCGCCCCGTGACCAACTGGAAGGCAGCTACGCGGATGTGGTGACCCGCGAGGGTTTCCGCATCGCCCATGACATCAGCTCCTACAGCTTGGCGGCCCTCGCCAAGGCGGCGCGCCCCATGATGCAGGGCCGCCAGGGCTCCATCCTGACCCTGAGCTATCTCGGCGCGGTGCGCGCCCTGCCGAGCTACAACGTCATGGGCCTCGCCAAAGCGAGCCTGGAGGCCAATGTGCGCTTCCTGGCCTTCTCCCTGGGGCCCGAGGGCACCCGCGTGAACGCCATCTCCGCCGGCCCCATCAAGACCCTGGCGGCGGCCGGCATCAGCGGCTTCCGCGAGATCCTGAAGCACGTGGAGACCCAGACCCCGCTGCGCCGCAACGTGAGCACCGAAGACGTGGGCAATGCCGCCGCCTTCCTGTGTTCAGATCTCGCCGCCGGGATCACCGGCGAGATCCTGTACGTGGACGCGGGCTACAGCCATGTGGGCATGAACTTCGGCTGACGCGATTCCATCCTATAAATAAAGAGGCCCGCATTTCTTGCGGGCCTCTTTATTTGGCTGGAGAGGGAGGGACCTTACTGGTCTGACTGCTCCATGTTCTTGGTGTTGATCTTGATCTTCGCCTGCTGGCGGAGATAAGCGAGGTAGGCCCCGAACTCGGCGTTGCCTTGCTCCCGGGACAGGCTCTGCAGCTGCTTCAACCGGTCCGCGTCCTTGAGGGCGCCGGCATCGCCGGGTTTCATGGCGGACACGATCAGCACCGCCTGGTCGCCGTTGTCCAGCGCCACGGTCTGGACGCTCCTGCCGGCCGTGGCCGGATCCGGAGCCACGAAGGCCGAGCTCAGGAGCTGTGGCGACACGTTCTGCTGGCTGCGCTGCACGAAGGCCGGCGCCGTGTAGCTCACGCCCTTGGCCTTGTCGGCCTTGGCGAGGGCCGCCGGGTCCGCGCCCTGCTTCACCTGCTCGCCGAGGCTGATGGCCAGGGCCGAAGCCTGCTGGGTGGCGTGCTGCTGCTTCAGGATGTTGTAGATCTGGGTGTGCACGGCCTCGAGCGGCAGCGGCTCGCTGGGTACGTGGCCCTTCGCCCGCACCACCACCGCGTGGCTGGGCCCGAGCTGGATGGGCTGGCTGTTGTTGCCCTGGGCCAGCACCGGGTCGCTGAACGCCGCCTTGCGCACATCGGCGTTGGCGGCGATGCCGGTGCCGGCGTCGCGGGTGACGCCGTCCACGGTCTGCACCGGCAGGTTGAGCTGCTTGCTCACCTCGTCCAGGGACTCGGGGTGCTCGTAGGCCAGGTTGGCGAGCTGGTCGCCCAGGTTGTAGTACTCGTCGTCGGCCTTCTTCTTCTGGTAGTCGGCCAGGAGCTGGGCCTTCACCTCGGTGAAGGGCTTCACGGTGGAGGCATCGATGCCTTCCAGCTGGATGATGTGATAACCGAACTGGGTGCGGATCGGCCCGGCGATGTCGCCCGGCTTGGCCATGCCGAACAGCGCTTCCTCGAAGGGCTTGACCATCACCCCGCGGGAGACCTTGCCGAGGTCGCCGCCCTGGTTCTTGGAACCGGGATCGTCGGAATACTGCTTCGCGAGCTTGGCGAAATCGGCGCCTGCCTTGAGCTGCTTGAGGATGTCCTCGGCCTTGGCCTTGGCGGCGGCGTCCGCCTTCGGATCGTTGCCGCTCACGGCGATGAGGATGTGGCGCGCCTCGCGGGTCTCGCCCTGCTTGTAGCTGTCGAGCTGCTGCTGGTAGAGGGCCTGCAGGTCGGCGTCGGTGGGCTTCACATCCTTGGCCAGGTTCGCCTCATCCAGGTCCACGTAGGCGAGCGTGACCTTCTCGGGGGTCATGAAGTCCTTGCCGTGGGCCTTGTAGTAGGCGGCGATGTCGTCGTCGCTCACTGGCTGGGTGCCCAAAAGGCTCACGGTGTGCACCTCAAGATAGGCGATCTCGCGCTCTTGCCCGCGGACCGCGACGGCGGCGGCGAGGGCGGCGGGGGTGGCGATGGCACTGTCCTGGATGGCGTCCTGCACCTGCCCCACCTCGATGCCCTGGCGGTCGCGGCGCTCGAACTCCGCCGGGGTCATGCCGGAGGAGGACAGCGCGGCCACGTACTGCTGCTCGGAGAACTTGCCGCCCACCTGGAAGGCGGACATCTTGCGGATCGCGTCGCCGAGTTGCTGGTCGCCCACGGAGTAATGCTGCTTCTCGACCTGCTGGTTGAGCAGGGTCTCGTTGATGAGCTGGTCCAGCACCTGCTGGCGCAGGGCCTTCTCGTCGATCATGCCGGGCTGGAAGCTGGCGCCGTAGAACTGCTGCAAGCGCTCATACTGCCCCTGGTAGGCGCGTTCGAAATCCCCCGGGGAGATCTCGTCGCCGTTGACCGTGGCCACCGAGCTGTCGGTGGAGGCGGTGAAGTAGGAGTTGATGCCCCACAGGGCGAAAGGGCCGATGATGATGACCAGGATCACCCCGGTGATCCACTTCGGCATGTTGTCGCGCAGTGCTTGAATGACCATGGCTCACCGACCTCGCTGGGCCTTTCTTGAAACTAGAAGGGCGCCCCAGGGCGCCCTTCTTCGCTTTCTTGAGACAAATGGCGGAGCGGACGGGACTCGAACCCGCGACCCCCGGCGTGACAGGCCGGTATTCTAACCAGCTGAACTACCGCTCCGCTGCGATGGTGGGTGCTGAGGGGATCGAACCCACGACCCCCGCCGTGTAAAGGCGG
>DASYZF010000196.1:0-1630 GCA_035946515.1 Gammaproteobacteria bacterium
ACCATCAGGTTCGCCACGAGCTTCGCCGTGATCGGCACCCGCGCCGCGCGCTGGCGCCGGTCCTGCCGCGCATAACCGAAGTACGGCACCACCGCGGTGATGCGCCCCGCGGAAGCGCGCCGCATCGCGTCGGCCATCACCAGCAACTCCATGAGGTTGTCGTTGGTGGGTGGGCAGGTGGACTGCACGATGAAGACGTCGCGTCCGCGCACGTTCTCCGTGAGCTCCACCGCCACTTCGCCGTCACTGAAGCGGCTGACCTGCGCCTTGCCGAGGGGCAACTGCAGACGGGTGGTGATCTTGTGCGCCAGTTGCGGGTTGGCATTCCCCGCAAACACCATCATCTTGCCTGTGGCCACGTTGCCCCTCGCTTGTCGGTCGTGGTCAACTCGAAAATCCTGTCAGCCTTTGGCTGGGGCGCCAGGGATCGAACCTGGGATGGCGGGATCAAAACCCGCTGCCTTACCGCTTGGCTACGCCCCAAATCTTCACTGGCCCTGCTCTTCCGCCAGCCTGTCGAACAGCGGCGAGCGGTTGCGGCCCTGGGCCACGAAACCGCGCCAGCCCTGGGGCAGACCGGCACCGGCTTTGCGCGCCGCGCCCTCCTCCGCGAAAGTCGCGAACACGCAGGCGCCCGAACCCGTGAGTCTCGCCGGCCCGTGAGCGGCCAGCCAATCCAGAGCCTGGGACACCTCGGGATAGCGCGCCCTGACCGTAGGCTCGAAATCGTTGTGCCCTTGGCCCGCGCGAAAGCCCGCTATTGTGATTGGAGCGGAATTTCGTGTCAATTCAGGGGCCTGGAATATCTCCCGGGTGGCCACCCGGCAGGCGGGCTGGACCACCAGATACCAGGGTTCCGGGAGCTCCAGCGGGGTCAACAGCTCCCCCACCCCCTCTGCCCAGGCCGCCCTCCCCCCCAGGAAAACCGGCACATCAGCCCCCAGTTTCAGGCCCAGGGCGGCGAGCTCATGGGCTTTAAGGCCGGTACCCCAGAGTACATTGAGCGCCACCAAGGTCGTGGCGGCATCCGAACTGCCGCCCCCCAATCCCGCCTGGGTCGGGATGATTTTGCGCAGATTGATGGCCACCCCGGAGCGGCCGCCCACAAGATGTTTGAGGAGCTTCGCAGCCCGTACCGCCAGGTCATCCTCCTCCGGCACTTCCGCTGGCCCACCGGCCCGCAGGATGCGGCCATCCTCCCGCAGCTCGAAGTCGAGACTGTCGCAGTAATTCAAGAACTGGAACACCGTCTGCAGCAGGTGATAGCCGTCGGCACGCCGGCCGGTGATATGCAAGAAGAGATTGAGCTTGGCCGGAGCCGGCCAGCCAAGGCTATGCTGCGTACTCATGGGCTGTGCGTCGCAGCCGCCGGCGCGAGGGTCCACTGACTCACCGCCACCTTGATGCGCACCTCGCCGCGACTCAGGGTGAAGCGCACTGGCAGGCTGCGTCCACTCACGTCTGCATACTCTTGGTAGTCCACCTGCCAGCCCCGCTGACTGAGACTCAGCGGCTCGCCCTGTGCATCCGCGGTTTTCGAATAAGACACCCCGGGATCCGGGACCCCGAGCATCCAATAGCGCATGCTGAACACCGGCATCGGCATGCGCAAATGCCGGGCGAAGTCATC
>DASYZF010000197.1:0-5961 GCA_035946515.1 Gammaproteobacteria bacterium
GGCCCGGCACATATATAAAGAAGGCGGATTCTACAACGTCCGGCGGGGCGAAGGGACTCTCTTCAAGGGCTTTCGGTCTCCCGGGCCGCCCCCTGCCGGGCCTCGAAATCCCGGGCCCAGGCCTCGAAACGCCCCGCCTCGATGGCAGAGCGCATCTCGCGCATCAGGGCCTGGTAGTAGTGCAGGTTATGGAGGGTGGCGAGCCTCGGACCCAGCATCTCCCCGCACTTGTCCAGGTGGCGCAGGTAGGCCCGGCTGTAGTGCCGGCAGGTATAGCAATCGCAGTCCGGGTCCAGGGGGCGGGTGTCGTCCTGGTAGGTGCTGTTCCGGAGGCGCACCACCCCCTCGCTGGTATAGAGGTGGCCGTTGCGGGCGTTGCGGGTGGGGAGCACGCAATCGAACATGTCCATGCCCCGACCCACCGCCTGGACCAGGTCCAGGGGGGTGCCGACCCCCATGAGGTAACGGGGCCGCTCCCGGGGGAGCTCCTGGGCCACGGCATCGAGCACTGCGAGCCGCTCGTGTTCCGTCTCCCCCACCGACAGGCCGCCCAAGGCATAACCGTCGAAACCGATCTCCTTCAGGCCCGCCAGGGACTCCCGGCGCAGTTCCGCGTACATCCCGCCCTGCACGATGCCGAAGAGCGCGGCAGGATGGTCGCCATGGGCCGCACGGCAACGCTTCGCCCAGCGCAGGGAGAGCTCCATGGAAGCCCGGGCCGTCTCGGGAGTGGCGGGATAGGGCGTGCACTCGTCGAACACCATGTGGATGTCGGAGCCGAGCTCATGCTGCACCCGGATGGAGTCCTCCGGGCTCAGGAACACCTTGTCGCCGTTCACCGGTGACTGGAAGCTCACCCCCTCCTCGCTGATCTTGCGCAGCTCGGCGAGGCTCCAGACCTGGAACCCGCCGGAATCGGTGAGGATGGGGCCTTCCCAGTGCATGAAGCCGTGCAGGTCGCCGTGCGCCCGGATGATCCCGGTGCCGGGGCGCAGCATCAGGTGGAAGGTGTTGCCGAGGATGATCTCGCTGCCGACCGAGCGCAGTTCTTCCGGGGTAAGGGTCTTCACGGAGCCATAGGTGCCGATGGCCATGAACGCGGGGGTCTCGACGGTACCGCGGGGGAAGGACATGCGACCACGGCGCGCAGCACCGGATTCTTTGATGAGCTCGAATTTCATGGTTTTCGCGTCACGAACATGGCGTCGCCATAGCTGAAGAAACGGTACTGCTGTTCCACCGCATGGCGGTAAGCCGCCAGCACCTGCTCTTGGCCCGCGAACGCACATACCAGCATCAGCAGCGTGGACTCGGGCAGATGGAAGTTGGTGACCATGGCGTCCACCGCCTGGAAAGCATAACCGGGATAGATGAAGAGCGTGGTGTCGCCGCTCATGGGCTTGAGCCCGCCGGCCGCCGCCGCTTCGAGGCTGCGCACCGCGGTGGTACCCACCGCGATCACCCGCTTGCCCCGTGCCTTGGTCGCCGTCACCGCCCGGCATACCTCCTCGCTCACCACGGCATATTCCCGGTGCATCTTGTGGTCGCGGATGTCGTCTTCCCGCACCGGCTGGAAGGTGCCGGCCCCCACGTGCAGGGTCACGTAAGCGCTCCGTACCCCCCGCTGCCTGAGGGTCTCGAGGGTGGCCCCATCGAAGTGCAGGCCCGCGGTGGGGGCCGCCACGGCCCCCGGCACCCGGGCATAGACCGTCTGGTAGCGCTCCCGGTCCTCGCCCGCGTCGTCGCGCACTATATAAGGAGGCAGGGGCACATGCCCGTGGACGTTCAGGAAATCCAGGAGCTTCACGCCCGGGAACTCCACCTTGAGGAGATCCTCCTCCCGGCCGAGCACCCGGGCCTCCACGTCCTCGCTGAACAGCACCCGCATCCCGGGCCGCCAGGGTTTGCTGGCGCGCGCATGCACCAGGGCCGTGTGCTCGTCCAGCAGCCGCTCGATGAGGAACTCCACCGCGCCGCCGGTCTCCTTGCGGCCGTGCAGCCGTGCCGGCACCACCCGGGTGTCGTTGAACACCAGCAGGTCGCCTTCCTCCAGGAGCCCGGGCAGGTCCCGGAAAACCCGGTCGCTCAGGGCACCGCTCGCCCCGTCCAGACACAGGAGGCGGCTGGCACTGCGTTCCACCAAGGGATGCTGGGCGATGAGCGCGGGAGGCAGGTCGTAGTGGAAGTCGGTGCGCCGCATGGGCGCATGGTAGCAACTAAACGGGATACCCCGGAATAGAGGTGAGTCGCCGCTATCCGGCGTGACCGCGGTGCAGGGAGGCACCGTGCGCAAATCGAGCGGCTTGGCGCTCGATTTGGCGGGTTCGCAGCAACGCTGCGAACGCCCCTACAGGGATGTAGGGGCCGGGCTTTTTGTGGAGCAGGATGCGGAACAAAAAGTGAGTCCGGGCGCGTACCGGACCCGCCGAGTCTGAAAATCCCATGGGTCCGACGCATGCGTCGGACAGGCACTCAGGATGAGTACCCTGGACCTGCGAGCGGAGCAGGGATTGCGTAGCGAGCAGGGGATTTTCAGACGGCGATAAAAAAAGAGCGACCCCTCACCGGGTCGCTCTCAAGTGCCATGGTAGTAACGTCTATCTTCTATCTTCCGTCGTCGTCTGCATCGTCATCCCCGTCCGGGTCCGGCGCCCAGTTGAAGGCGCTGGAGGAATTGGGATCACCCGAATAGCCCCGCGCCTTCGGCAGGGTCACGTTGAGAGTGGTGCTCTTGCCCTTGCGCATGACATCCAGCTTCACGCTCTCCCCCGGACCGTAGGAGCGCAGGATGCGCATGGCATGGGAAGGGTTGCCGGGGTCGCGGCCGCCGATGGCGGTGATCACGTCGCCGTCCTGCAGCTGCAGGGCCGAATCCTTGGGGGCGTTCAGCACCAGGAGCCCCTTGTCGGTGCCGAAATACTTGCCGAGACCCGGGCTCATGTTGGCGAGCTGCATCTCGCCCCAGCCGTCGCCTCCGGAGAGGAAGAAACCGCGGTTGAAGACCGGCGCCATGGGTGCGTCAGGCGCCATCACCCCGGGAGCCATCACCTGCATGGGGGGCATGGGAGGCATCGGCGGCATGCGGAAACTGAAGAAGAAGTCGCGCGGGCTCACGGTGGTCACGCTGGCGGTGCCCGCCTTGCCGTCGCGGGTGTAGCCCACCGTCACCTTGTCGCCCGGCTGCACCTTCTCCATGGCCGCGAACAGGGCGTCGCGGCTCGTCTTGTCGCCCTGCGCCTTCAGCGGCGCGCCGTTGACGGTGGTGAGCTGGTCGCCCGCCTGCAGGCCCGCCTTGTCGGCGGGACCGTCCGGCGTCACGGCCACCAGGGTCACGCTGCCGTCGCCGTTGTCGGGACCCAAGTCCACGCCGATCACCGGGCGCTGCATGAAAGCCGGCAGGCGCAGGGAGACGATGTCCCGGGCGTTCTCCGCGGTGGCCTTGGCGGTGGCGGCCTTGCCGTCACGGGTATAGGCGATGCTGACGCTGTCGCCGGGTTTCACGGGGCGCATCGCATCCACGAGCTTGTCGAAGGCGCTCTCCTCGCCGCTGGGCTTGAGGCTCGTGCCGTCGATGGCGGTGATCACGTCGCCCGCCTTCAAGCCCGCCTTGTCCGCCGGACTGCCGGGCGTCACGTCGCTGACGGTCGCGCCCGTGTCGCCGCCCTGACCGGGCTGCGTGTCGGTGGTCACGTCCAGGCCCAGGTGGCCGTGCTGCTCCCCGCCCTCGCCGTAGCGGACGCGGTAGAAGCGGTTCATGGCCGGGCCGTTGAGCTGCATGGAGAGGTCCGCCACGCGGCGCGCGTCCTCCTGCAGCTTCGCCCGGGCCACATCCAGCTCCTGCTCCAACTGTGCCTGGCTCTTGTCGGCCGCGCCGGGGGCCGGCGGGGTGTCCGCGTCCGCCGCGGATGCCAGCAGCGGCATGCCGCATAGGCCCAGCGCCACGATGGTCGTCTTCAATCTCTTCATGACCTACCTCTGCTTCGGATGTTCAGATGCCGTTGTTGTCGGCGACCTGCGCGTAACGCACGGCCGCCAGGGATTGCAGCAAGTCCACGCGCTTCTTCCAGAGCTGGGCGAGCTGCGAGTCGCTCTCGCCCTGGACCGGCGCGTTGTTGATCTCGTCGTCCACCAGCGCGATGTTGTCCTCGAGGGCGGCGATGGTGTTGGCCGTGTCGGCGCTCACGGGCATGGCGGCGGTGTTGCCATTGAGCTCGAGCACTGCGCGCTCCAGGTACTGGGACTGGGCCTGCAGCTGGCCGATGTCCACCGCCTGGGTGCCGGCCACGGGGGTGGTCACCGGGACTTCCGCGGGCCGGCGCAGCTGGGGATTGACCACGAGCAGGGCCGCGGCCACCGAGGCGACGAGCCCGATGCCCGCCGCGGGCAGCCAGCGGCGCCGCAGGCCCGCGCCGCCCTGCCTGGGGGCGGTGATCCGCCCCCAGGCGTCGGCCGGTGGCAGAGAGTCCGGGAGACTGGCGAGACCCTCGCGCATCGCGGCCAACTCGTTCAGCACCTTGGCGCAGTATTCGCAGCCACGCACGTGCTGCTGCACCTCGAAGGCCACCGGCTCCTCGTCGCGCAGGCTGATCAGTTGTTCAAGACTGGCATGCATGATTGCACCTCTTCAGCGGGCCTCCCGGCCCAGCGCCGCATGCGCACGTAGGCGCGTGCCAGCTGCGATTTCGAAAAACTCGGCGTCGCGCCCATGAGGCGGGCGATCTCGACGTGGGTATAGCCCTCCACGTCGTGCAGCCACACCACCGCGCGCGCCTCCGCCGGCAACTCATCCAGGGCCCGTTCCAGGTCCAGGCCCGCTTCCGGCGGCGCGTCGCCGGCCTTCAGCCATTCCTCGGCGTGGGTCGCGTCCTCGTCGTCATCCAGCGGCAAGCGGTAGCGGTGCCAGTGGGAGCGCACGAGCATGAGGCACTTGTTCACCGCGATGCGCCGTATCCACAGGCCCACCGGGGCCTCGCCGCGGAAATCCTTGAGTCCCTTCAGCACCTCCACGAAGGTGTCCTGGAGCACGTCCTCCGCCAGGTCCGCGCGGCCCAGCATGCGGCGGGCGAGACCGAACACCGCCCGGCCATAGGCCGCGAACAGCTCCGCCTGGGACACGCGGTCACCCTCCCGGGCCCGGTCCAGCACCTGGTCCGCGATGCGCAGGTCGAAACGGCTGCTCATGTCCCTTAGGATGCTCCGGAGCGGCGAAAGGTCGCAAAAACCCCGGGATTCCAGCGTCCAGGGGGCTATTGCAATCGGCGTATTGGTGTTATATAAATGTATAACACCTAGGGGTTCCACGCAAATCCGGCCGGCAAACCGGTCCACAGCCCAAGCAGACTCCCACCGACCGGCGGGCACCCAACCACAAGAAAGAGGGTTAGCGACATGAGATCCAAGTCCCTGATACTGGCGGTGGCGACCGCCTTGTCCATCACCACCGTGGCCGCAGCCGCGACCCCACAGACTCCGGCCTGGGTCAACGAGAGCAACCAGGACGCCCAGATCGTCCTCAAGACCTTCGCCGAATTCGCCCCCGAGCAGGCGGGCCAGCTCGGCGTGGACGGCCTCGACACCCAGGCCACCGACCTGCCGCCGGACATCTCCGCCAAGCTGGATGCCGCCGCCGACGCGGACGTGGCCCAGCTCACGGCCCTGAAGGACAAGGCCACCGACCCGCACCTGAAGCAGGACCTGCAGATCCTCCTCGACGCCACCACCGGCTTCAAGCGCGACAACGACCTGCAGCACAAGTACCTGCTCAACTTCACCGACGTGCCGCAGCTGGTGTTCTCCGGCGTGCGCGCGCTCATCGACCCACAGGTGCCGGAAGACCGCCAGCAGGCGGTGGTGCAGCGCATGCAGGCCTACGCCGGAATGCTGGCGGGACGCCCGCCCATCACCGACCAGGCCAAGGCGCTGTTCGAGGCGGACCTGAAGCGCCCCGGGCTAGTGGGCCCC
>DASYZF010000198.1:0-1846 GCA_035946515.1 Gammaproteobacteria bacterium
TTCCTGTTCATCCCCATCAACGTGGCGGCCTACGTCGGCATCCCGCGCGAGAAGACCAACATGGCCACGGCGCTCGTGAACCTGTCGCGCAACCTGGGCGGCAGCGTCGGCATCTCACTGGTGCAGACGGTGTTCGCGCGCCGCATCCAGTACCACCAGAGCGTGCTCACCGAGAGCGTCACCGGCGCCAGCGCCAAGACACAGGCCTTGCTGGACAGCCTCACTGCCCACTTCCAGAGCCTGCCGGGCCACGCCGTGGATGCGGCGCGGGAGGCCCAGGCAGCACTCTACGGTATCGTCGAGCAGCAGGCCCTGATGCTGTCCTTCATCGACACCTTCAAGCTCATGGCCCTGGTGTTCCTGGGCGTGATCCCCATCGTGCTGCTCATGAACCGGCGCGCCACGCCCGGGGCCGACGCGCCGCCGGCCCACTGACCTACCGCGTCCTCAGGCCTCCAGCACCTTCCTGAAGAACTGCAGGCACTCCGGGCTCCAGCGGCTGGCGTTGATGCGCAGCCGGGTGCTCGGCGCCTGTAGCGGCGAGAACAAGGCTCCCGAGGCGAGGATGAGGGAGTGCTGCGCCCCCAGGGCGGCGAGCTGCACGCTGTCGCGGCTGGTATCCACCCAGGTGTGCAAGCCCACCGGATGGGAGCAGAACTCCTTGAGGCCCAAGCGCGCCAGGTCCCGGGTCGCGGTGGCGCGGGCCTGGGCCAGCTTCGCGTGCAGCCGCTGCAGGTGCTTGCGGTAGTGACCGCTCACCAGCACCCCGTGCAGGATGCGCTCGTTGGACTCCGGGGTGGTGAAACCGGTGAGCATCTTGCGGTTGGTGACTTCTTCGGCCAGCTCGCGGCTGCAGGCGATGAAACCTACCCGCAGGTTCTGGGCGATGCTCTTGGTGTAGCTGCCGGCATAGATCACGCGGCTCTTCCGGTCCAGGCTCGCGAGGCGCGTCCCGGCGTCCGGCGGGCAGAGGTCCCCGTAGGCATCGTCTTCTAATATGGTGAAGTCGTAGGTCTCCGCCAGGCTGAGCAATCCTTCCGCCACGTCGCGGCTCAAGGCGGTGCCGGTGGGATTGTGGCCGATGGAGTTGATGACGAGGAGCTTAGGTCTGTGGCGCATCACCAGCCGCAGGATCACGTCGAGGTCAGGACCCTCGGGGGTATAGGGGTAGCCGATGGGGCGCGCGCCGTGGGAGGTGACGGTGCCGAAGCCCGCGAACCAGGACGGGTCGCCCACCAGCACCGCTTCCCCCGGGCGCACCAGGATGCCGAGCAGCAGGGTGAGCGCGTGGGTGATGCCGGTGGTGAGCACGATCTGCTCCGGGTCGGCGGCGATCTCGAAGCCGGCGAGCTGTTGCTGCAACTGCTGGCGCAGCGGCATATAGCCCTGGGTGGATCCCGAGCCCACCCAATGGCCGGGGGCGCGCCGCGCCAGGGAGCGTACCGAGGTGGCGAGCAGGCCGCCGTCGAGCCAGGCGGGCGGCAGGCTGCCCATGCCGGGACCCTGCTGGATCCCCGAGTCCTGCAGCATGTGCTTCAGGAGCCACAGCACGTCGATGTCGGATGCGGCGGCGGCCGTGGTCAGCACCGCGGCGCGGCGCGGCCGCGGCGCGAGCACGTAGAAGCCTGAGCCGCGCCGGGACTCGAGGCAGCCCATGCTCACCAGCCGGGAGTAGGCCTCCACGGCCGTGAATTTGGAGACGCGGCGTTCGCGGGCGAAGCGGCGGACCGAGGGCATGCGCGTGCCGGGCAGGAGGGTGCGCTGCTCGATGCGCTGCTGGGCCCAGCGCACGCATTGTTCCACCAGGGTCTGGTCGGGGCCGGCGGGGCGCTTCAGGGTGCGTACG
>DASYZF010000199.1:0-2489 GCA_035946515.1 Gammaproteobacteria bacterium
GGATCTCCATCAACTCCGCGAGCTTGAGCGCATCCTCCAGGTTCTGCTTCTCGCTGTAATGCGCCATGGAGCGCATCCAGCCCAAGTCGCCGCCGGCGGAGAAGGTCTTGCCCACGGCCGTGAGCACTACCACCCGCACCACCGGGTCCGCCTCCACCTGCTTCAGCTTGGTCGTGAGCTCGGCGACGATGGCGTCGTCGAAGGCGTTGTGCTTCTCCTCGCGGTTGAGCGTGAGGGTCGCGACGCCGTGGTGGTCTACGTTGAGCAGGACACTGTCGGTCATGATCTGGCCTTTTCTTTGTGGTGTTTAGCCAGTTTGAAGCACCAATATGCAAATACCGGTGAGAAGATGACGCTGTAGATTTCAACGGCGTTCAATGGCATGCCCCTGATCAATGACAAGACCATTAACACCGGAGTGGTGAGAAACATCGCGCCTGCGATATACATGTCGGCGGTGGAGAAGACCCTCTTGGGTAGCTCCTTGCTGGTGGTCAGTAGCTTCAAACCTGCGCGTATCGATAGATAAGCACACGCTGAGAGAATCGCCACTATAAAACTCAAGTCAAGAACGGATTTAACTTGAGTGTCTGTAAGTGCGAAAGCCAAGAACGATGTCAGAAAGAGGAAGATAAGTCCGACGATAAGGATGATCACCCCGAAGACCACGTCGAATCCGCTACTGGTTTGCACCGTATCGCTGGGCGACAGGCCGGACGGGCGATTGGCCGGTTCATGGGTCATGCTCACATCCTGAACACGCCAAACCTGCCGCCCGATTCCAGCGGCGCGTTCTCCGCACTCGCGATGGCGAGGCCCAACACCCGGCGCGTGTCGGCCGGGTCGATGATGCCGTCGTCCCAGAGCCGCGCCGTGGCGTAGTAGGGGTGGCCCTGGCTCTCGTACTGCTCCCGGATCGGCGCCTTGAAGCTCTCTTCCTCGTCCTTGCTCCACTTCCCGCCCTTGGCCTCGATGCCGTCGCGCTTCACCGTGGCGAGCACCGAGGCGGCCTGCTCGCCGCCCATGACCGAGATGCGGGCGTTGGGCCACATCCACAGGAAGCGGGCGCCGTAGGCGCGGCCGCACATGGCGTAGTTGCCGGCGCCGAAGCTGCCGCCGATGATCACCGTGAACTTCGGCACCGTGGCGCAGGCCACCGCCGTGACCATCTTGGCCCCGTCCTTGGCGATGCCACCGTGCTCGTACTTCTTGCCCACCATGAAGCCGGTGATGTTCTGCAGGAACACCAGCGGCAGGCGCCGCTGCTCGCAGAGCTCGATGAAGTGCGCGCCCTTGAGCGCGGATTCCGAGAACAGGATGCCGTTGTTGGCGATGATGCCCACCGGGTTGCCGTAGAGGTGGGCGAAGCCCGTCACCAGGGTCTTGCCGTAGTTGGCCTTGAACTCCTGGAACTCCGAGCCGTCCACGAGACGCGCGATCACCTCGTGCACGTCGTAGGGGAAGCGCGTCTCCTGGGGGACCACGCCGTAGAGCTCGTCCGCCGCGTAGCGGGGCTCCTCCGGCGGCCGCTTCACCAGCCACTCGGCCTTCTTGTAGTTCATGTGGCCGAGTATCCCCCGGGCGATCTCCAGGGCATGGGCGTCGTTGTCGGCCAGGTGGTCCGTCACGCCCGAGATCTTGCTGTGCACCTCGCCGCCGCCCAGCATCTCTGCGTCCACCACCTCGCCGGTGGCCGCTTTGACGAGCGGCGGACCGCCCAGGAAGATGGTGCCCTGGTTACGCACGATGATGGCTTCGTCGCACATGGCGGGCACGTAGGCGCCGCCGGCGGTGCAGGAGCCCATGACCACCGCGATCTGCGGGATGCGCTCCCGCGAGAGCCGTGCCTGGTTGTAGAAGATGCGCCCGAAATGCTCCCGGTCCGGGAACACCTCGTCCTGCAGCGGCAGGAAGGCGCCGCCGGAGTCCACGAGGTACACGCAGGGCAGCCGGTTCTCCAGCGCCACCTCCTGGGCCCGCAGGTGTTTCTTCACGGTGATGGGGTAATAGGTGCCGCCCTTCACCGTGGCGTCGTTGGCCACCACAACTACCTCCCGGCCGTGCACCCGGCCGATGCCGGCCACGACCCCGGCGCAGGGGGCGTCGCCGTCGTACATGCCGTGGGCCGCGAGGGGCGAGAGCTCCAGGAAAGGCGAGCCCCGGTCCAAGAGCGCCTCGATGCGTTCGCGGGGCAGGAGCTTGCCCCGGTCCGTGTGCTTCTTGCGGGCTTTCTCGTCGCCGCCGAGCGCGGCCTTCGCCTGCTGCGCGCGCAGGTCCGCCACGATCCTGTGCATGTGGTCCCGGTTCGCCAGGAACTCCTTGGAGTTGGTGTCGATGGCTGACTTCAGGATAGGCATGGGCCGGCCCTTGCTTTCGTGCTGTTATTGCCGCTGCTGGTAGACGCCGGTGCAGATCCAATCGGTCTCGCCGATCACCGCATGGCAGACCACCTGGGCGCCGCGGTCACCCGCCTGGGTATAGAGGAACTC
>DASYZF010000200.1:0-12229 GCA_035946515.1 Gammaproteobacteria bacterium
GCTCTTGAGCAGGGCCGGCGGCGAGCAATGGATCATCACCGGCAGGATCCCGCACTCGCCGCGCAGCGCCACGTGCGCGGCACCGCGGCGGAAACGCATCGGTTCGCCCGGCACCGAGCGCGTGCCCTCCGGGAACAGCACGAGGGTGCGGCCGCGCTTCACCGAGTCCACGCAGGTCTCCATGAGCATCCCGGAGTCGGCGTTGCTGATGTAGCCGGCAGCCTTGGTGAAATGCCGGTAGAAGGGGTTGCGGAGCATGGCGCTCTTCACCACGCAATCGGCGAAGGGCATCAGGGTGAGCAGCACCACCACGTCCAGGTACATGGGATGGGTGGCGACCACGAGCTTGCCCTCGGCCTGTTCCAGCCACTCGCGCCCCTGCACCTCGATGCGGCCGATGCCGAGCAACTCTATCAGCCAGAGCAGCGCACGGAAGGTCCAGCTCACGAACAGGCGGATGCGGCGCTCGCGGGTCTCGGCGCCGCCCGGCCAAAGCACCAGCAGCGGCAGCACCGTGAGGCTGGCGACGAAGCTCAGCGTGCCGTAGATGGCGAAGCAGAAGCCGCTGGCGACGACGCGCCATAGCTGCCCGAGCCTAGTGAGCATGGTGCCTCCGTTCCAGCCGCCAGGGCTGGTGCACGCCGAGCACCGAGGTCTCGGCCTCGTCCATGAGGAAACGCATCAGGGCGTTCTCGGGCGCCTCTGTCGGTGCTCCCTCGTGGCGCCAGAGCCGGCAGCGGAGCGGTACGTCCGAAGCGGCGGTGAGCAGCAGTGAGACCGAGAAGGGCGTGCGCGCGGGTTCCGTGGCGATATGGGGCCGATAGGCTTCCGGCACCACGTCGTCGGCGTAGCAGACCAGCACCCGCTCGGCTCCCGCGGCGATCATGTTGGCTCCCTCGATCATCCCCATACCCAGGCTGTCCGCGCCGGCGGCCATGGCGGTGGCTGGGGCCCGGTCGCCGCGCGCGATGGAGTAGAGCCCGACGGTGCTGTTGTGCACCGAGAGGCTGAAGTCCGTGGGGGAGAGCATATCCCCCGCGGCGAGGCCGGTGAGCAGCCCCAGGGTCCGGTCCAGGCTGCCATGGCGGGAGGCGAACACGCAGGGCACCGTGGGGAGTCCCTCGGTGCAGGGCCAGGCGGTGGCGAGCGCCATGCGCCCATGCCGGTCCAAGCGGCGGCGCAGCAGGGGGGGAAGGAAGTTTACGTCTGGCTGGGAATCCACCTCACCCGACTGGGTGCCCTTAAGCCAGGCTTGCCAGCCTTCGGCCCCATGGGCGCCGGGTGCCCAGGCTTGCCAGCGGGCGATTCCGAAATCCCCTGTGGAATCAGATGCTTGAATCATATATTCCGCGTCGACGCGCTTCCCAAGCCCCATTCCGGCCATCCGTCTTAAGCGTGGTTCGCCGGAGAGGGTCATTGTAACGTCCCGACCCCGGCGGGCGCAGCGGCTTAGATTGAGTAAAAGCTCGCCCGCCCCGCCCTGGCGGGACGGCCTATCAAGGCTTGGGAAGACGGACGAGCCTCAGGAACGGGGCGGTCGCGAGCGCGCCCAAGAGCGCGCCCGCGACGAGGTCGATAAGCACGTGCTGCTTGGTGGCCAGAGTGGAGTAGGCGATGACCCCGCACCAGATGAGGTTGAGGGCTTGCCAGGGTCCGGGAGCTTTCACCGCCTTCAATACGTAGCGCAGCCACAGCGCGCCCGACACCGCGTAGGCCACGTGCAGGGAGGGGCAGGCATTGCCGGCCGCGTCGATGGATTTGAGGAAGGCGATGTAGGGGTAGCGGGACCAGTCGATGTCGGGTGCCGGCACGGTGCTCGGCCAGAAGAGGAAGATCAGGAAGCCCGCTGTCGCGAGCATCACGGCCGAGGCGAGGTAGAGCATCCCCGTGCGCCGGGTATCGAGCAGCAGCGGCGCGATGGAGATGTACACCCACAGGCTCGCGTAAGGCAGGAGGCTCCAGGGCTCGAAGCCGATGAGCCGGTCCAGCGACGTCAACGGGATCACGGTGATGGGGAACAACGGGTGCCGCAGCAGCAGGAAATAGATCGCCATGAACAGGCCGATGGCGCCGGTGATGGCGAGCGCCTTGAGCAGCAGGTGCGCGTGGAAGCGGCGCGACAGGTCCGCCCTCCACGGTAGGCGCGCTGTGTCTCCTCTCACGGCCTCGTAATCGAGCGACATGGGGCGATTGTATGCCATCCGGAGCGGGGGCTTGGGCTAGAATGGCCCGGCAAAGGCGGGAGACCGGCGTGATCGTCAAACCCAGGATCTGGGGTTTCATCTGCACCACGGCCCATCCCCAGGGCTGCGCGCGCAACGTCGCGGAGCAGATCGAGCACACCCGCCGCCTCGGCGCCGGGGAAGCGGGTCCCAAGCGCGTCCTCATCGTCGGTGCCTCCACCGGTTACGGCCTCGCTGCCCGGATCACCGCCGCCTTCGGTTTCGGTGCCGCCACCCTCGGGGTGTTCTTCGAGAAACCGGGCCGCGATACCAAGACCGGCACCGCCGGCTGGTATAACTCCGCCGCTTTCCACGAGGCCGCCAAAGCCTCCGGCCTGGCCTGCGCTTCCATCAACGGCGACGCCTTCTCGGACGCGGCGCGCGCGCGCGCACTGCAGGCGATCCGCGAGGAGCTGGGCGGCCCGGTAGACCTCGTCATCTATTCCCTCGCCTCACCGCAGCGGCGGCTGCCGGGCACCGATCGGACCGCACACACCGCCCTCAAACCCATCGGCACGGCTTATTCCGGGAAGACCATCGACACGGACAAGGACCGGCTCGCGGAAGTGCGGGTGGAACCTGCCACGGAGCAGGAGATCGCCGAGACCGTCGAGGTCATGGGCGGGGAGGATTGGGCCTTGTGGATCGCGGCACTCGCCGGGGCCGGCCTCCTCGCGCCCGGCGCGAAGACCCTCGCGCTCAGTTATATGGGCCCCGAGGTCACTTGGCCCATCTACTGGCACGGCACCATCGGGCGCGCCAAACAACATCTGGAGGAGACCGCCGCGATGCTCCGCCGCCGCCACGGTACCCTCGGCCTCGACGCGCGGGTGGCGGTGATGAAGTCCATCGTCACCCAGGCCTCCGCCGCCATCCCGGTGATACCGCTGTACGTCTCGCTGGTGTTCCGCATCATGAAACAGAAGGGCCTGCACGAGGGCGCCATCGAGCAGATGAACCGCCTGTTCCGCGGACATCTGTACCCGCCGCATGGGACCGCCCCGGCACAGGATGCAGAGGGGCGGCTCAGGCTCGACGACCGGGAGCTGCGCACGGACGTGCAAGCCGCCTGCCAGGAGCTCTGGCCGCAGGTGAACGACGCGAACCTGTCCGAGCTCACCGACTATGCCGGCTACAAGCAGGATTTCCTCAGGCTCTTCGGCTTCATGCGTGCGGACGTGGATTACGAAGTGGACGTGACGGTGAGCCTGCCCACCGGATTCATCCAGTTGTGATACGGGATCGCCGCGCCGCAGTGGCCTTGCTGTTCCTCATGCTGTCGCCGCTTGCCGCGCGGGCCGACGAGGGTGCGACCGCTTCCGGCACGGATGATGCAGTCCACTTCCGGCTCGGCGTCGGCGTGGGTTCGGTGCGCTTCACGGACTACCCCGGTGCCATCGAGACCCGCAGCCTCACCCTCCCTTTCCCCTACGTGGTGCTGTACCACGCGCATCTGAAGGTGGACAACAACCGGGTACGCGGCATCGTGTTCGCCGGCAGCCACTGGTCTCTGGACGTGGATTTCAGCGGTCAGCCTCAGGTGGAGTCCGGCCGCACCCGGGAGCGCTTGGGCATGCCGGACCTGGGTTGGCTCGGGGAGGCGGGTCCGGCGCTGCGCTACAACGCCTGGCGGGACGCGGCGGGTGAGACGGAGTTCGATCTGGTGTTGCCGGTACGCGCAGCGGTGAGCGCCGAGGGCCTGACCCTGACCCATCGCGGCAACGTGTTCGCGCCGCGCCTCGAGCTCGATCACGACCTCTTCGACGTGGATGGCCGGTTGGAGTGGGACGCGAGCCTGACGGCGGAATACGAGGACCGGGACTACACCCGTTATTACTACGGGGTGGCGCCCCAGTACGCCACCGCCACCCGCCCGGCCTACACGCCGCCGGGAGGCTATGCGGGTTACCGCGCCGAGATGGGTTTCAGCCTGCACCAGGATGATTTCGTCTACGGCGCCTTCATCAACTACACCAACCTGGACCACGCGGCGTTCCTGGCGAGCCCGCTGGTGGGGCGCCATGAGGGCTTGAGCTTCGGTTTCTCCATCGCCTGGGTGATCCAGCGCCAGGATTGAGCGCGCGACCGCCAGCGCTTGACCCTAGTCTGCATCGGTCGAACAATATCTACCCGCGAAAGGCGGCCGCGCAAGGCGCACCGCAGCGGTTCTGGAAATCACTACATATCAAGGAGATGAGACGTGAAACGACGCTTGGCGGTGGTGCTGTCACTGTTCGCTGGCGCGCTGCCGATGGGCTGTGCCTCGTTGCCGGTGGTGAACCTGGATCACGAGCAGGTGCAGCGCGATGACGGCAAGCAACTCTCTCTCGACGACATGGAGCATGCCATACGCATGGCGGCGCTCATGGAGGAATGGAAACCGGAGGTGGTGGCGCCCGGGCACATCGTCGCGACGCGGCGCGATGACGACAACGCCTGGACCCTGAGCGTGGACATCACCTATAGCGCCACCGAGTACAGCGTGGACTACAAAGACAGCCATGGCCTGGACTACAACCCCGTCAAGCACGTCATCGCCCACCATGCCCACGGCATGATCGGCGACTTGCAGGATCGCATCCGGGATGCGGTCAAGGATATCGTGCCGGCAGGCACAGAGAACTGAGATCGGGATGCGTCCGCCGGCGCGCCTCAGTCCTTGCGCTGGTACCCCGCCTCCTTGAGGCGCCTCAGGTAACGGTCCCAGTTCTCGGCCTGATTCTTCCCCAGCTCGTGCAGCACCGGCCAGGAGTAAAGGCCGGTGTCATGGCCGTCGTCGAACTTGAGGCGCACGGCGTAGTTGCCCACGGGTTCGATCCCCACCACCCGCACCTTCTCCTTCCCGATCTGCAGGATCTCGGTGCCGTGGCCGCGTACTTCGGCGGAGGGCGAGAACACCCGCAGGTACTCGAAGGGCAATTCATAGTGTTCACCGCTGTCGAAGCTGACGGCCACGACGCCGGCAGATTTGCGCAGACGGATCTCGGTAGGACGGGGCGTCGGGTTCATGGGCTGATTTTATCAGCCCGCATCCTTCTTTTTCCTGGCCCGTGGATGCGCGGCATCGTAGGTCCTGGCCAGGTGCTGGAAGTCGAGGTGGGTGTAGATCTGGGTGGTGCTGATGTTGGCGTGGCCGAGGAGTTCCTGCACCGCGCGCAGGTCGCCGCTGGATTCCAGTACGTGGCTCGCGAAGGAATGGCGGAAGAGATGCGGGTACACCCCCTGCTGCACGCCCTGCAGGAGGCCCCAGCGCTTGAGCCTGACCTGCAGGCTGCGGCGCGACAGCGACCCGCCCTTGGGGCCCACGAACAGGAGCTGATCCTCCGGCTTCGCGAGCTGCACGCGCACCTTGAGCCAGGCGGCGATGGCCTTCAGGGCCGCGCTGCCCACGGGCACGATGCGGGTCTTGCTGCCCTTGCCGGTCACGGTCACGAGCCCCTGGTGCAGGTCCAGGTCGCTCAAGCCGACCGCCAGCAGTTCCGCGAGCCGCAGGCCCGAGGAGTAGAGGAGTTCCATGATGGCGCGGTCCCGCACCGTCTCGGGCTCGTCTCCCTCGATCTCCAGGAGCCGCGCCATCTGGTCCGCATCCAGGGTATCCGGCAGGCGCTTCGCCGCCTTGGGGGCGCGCACGCCTTCGGCGGGGTTGTTGCGGGCCACGCCCTCTTCCCGCAGGAACTCATAGAAGGAGCGGATGGAGGCCAACAGGCGTTGGATGCTCTTGGGGGCGAGCCCCTGGCGATGGCGCGCCGAGACGAAGGCGCGGATGTGATGCACATCCAGCGCGTCCCAGTCCTTGAGGCCCTGTTTCCCGCAATAGGCCGTGAGCGACATCAGGTCGCGGGCGTAGTTCTCTTTGGTGTGGGGAGAGAGGTTGCGCTGGGTGAGGTGTAGGGTGAAGCGTCGGATCCAGTCTTGCAGCGTGTCGCTCATTTCGGCATGAGCGGGTGCAGGGCGGCAGTGACGAGTTCGCTGATGCGGGTGAGGAAGGCGGTGCCGAGGGTGGGGCTGAAGCGTTCCAGGTCGTGGCTGCCCACGGCCAACAGGCCCAGGCTGCCCTTGTCTCCGAGCGGCACCAGCGCCGCGGAGGCGATGCGCTCCGCCTGTTCGCCGAACAGGAACTCGAGCTGCGGTGGACGCAGCCGGCCCACATGAGGCTTGCCGGACTTGAGGAACTCGTGGAACTGTTCGAGTCCGGAGTCGTCGGCAGTGAGCCAGCGGGCCGGACCCGCGTCGGCATCCTGCGGTCCCGCATGCAGAAGGAACATGCTCACCTCGTCGGCGCCGAAACGCTCGCGCAGCTCCTCCTGCAGGGCGTAGAGCCGGTCTGGCAGGTTCGCGCCTTCCAGGAGCGCGAGCGCGAGACGATGGATGCGCTCGATCAGGGTGTCGTTGGCGCGCGCGACCTCGATGAGATCCACGAGCTTGCGCTCCAGCTGGCGGTGCTGCTGGCGCAGCACTTCCACCTGGCGCTCGATGAGCGAGACGGCGGAGCCGGTGGGATGAGGGATCTTTAGTTTGGAGAGGAGCTCGGCGTGGGCTTCGAAGAACTCGGGGTGGCCGAGCAGGTAATCCACCACGCCGTCGTCCGGCAGCGCGCTCTCGCCCTTCGTCTTGTGCTCGATGCTCATAGTTCCACCTGCCCCTCGTAGACGGTGACGGCGGGCCCGGTCATCCACACCGGTTCCCCCTCACCGCGCCAGCTTACCACCAGCCGGCCGCCCCGGAGTTCCACGGTCACGCTCTCGTCCAGCCAGCCGAGCAGCCGGCCCCAGACCACGGCGGCGCAGGCGCCGGTGCCGCAGGCCAGGGTCTCGCCGGTGCCGCGCTCCCAGACCCTGAGGCGCATGGCCTTGCGGTCCTGCCAGGAGGCGAAGCCCACGTTGGCGCGCTTGGGGAAGCGGGGGTGGTGCTCGATGCGTGGGCCGAGCTCCGCCACCGGCGCGGTGGCGACGTCGGGCACGTCCAGGATGGCATGGGGATTGCCCATGGAGACCGCGCCGATCTCCACGCTGCGGCCGTCCACGTCCAGTTCGTAGACCATGGCGCGGGCGGCGGCGGTGAAGGGGATCTCGGCAGGCTCAAGGCGGGGCACGCCCATGTTGGCGCGCACCAGGCCGTCGGCCGTGAGTTCCGCCTGCACGGGGCCGGCTATGGTGCCGAGCCGTACTTCGCCGTTCTTCACCACGCCGTGGTTCGCGAGGTAGCGCGCCACGCAGCGCACGCCGTTGCCGCACTGCTCCACCTCGCCGCCGTCGGCATTGAAGATGCGGTAGTTGGCGTGGAACTGCCCGGCCTTGGGGGCTTCGAGCAGCAGCAACTGGTCGAACCCGATGCCGGTGCGCCGGTCCGCGAGTTCCCGCACCCGGGGCTCGTCGAGCTTCACGGCGGCATCGAGGGCATCGAGCACCACGAAGTCGTTGCCGAGGCCATGCATCTTGGCGAATCTGAGTTTCAAGCGCGTCCTTCAGTCCAGGCTATGGACGTAATCTTTATATATGCAGCGGTCCATGACCACCATGATGCCGGCGTCCCGGGCGCGTTCCGCGGCCGCTTCGTTCACCACCCCTTCCTGCAGCCACAGGGCGGGCAGCTTGTGGGCGATGCACTGGTCCACGATCGCATCCACGTGCTCGGGCGCGCGGAACACGTCCACGATGTCCACCGGACCCGGCAGGTGATCCAGGTCGGGATAGGCTTTCTCGCCCAGGACCGTGTCCACCGCGGGACGCACCGGCACGATGCGATAACCGAAGCCTTGCATGGCGGCCGCCACGCCGTGGCTCGGCCGATCGGGCCGGGGCGAGAGCCCCACTACGGCGATGGTCTTGGCGTCTGCGAGCAGGCGTCCGATCTCTTCACCGGAAGGGTTCTTGAAGCTCATGGGACCATTATAGGCGCGGCACCGCGCGGCGTTCAGCGTTTCCCGGCGCGGCGCAGCTTGGGTTTGGCGGGTTTATAGGCCTTGACCTTGCGGCCCAGGGAGATGGCCAGGCCGTCGCCGTAGGCGCGCAGCGCGTCTTCCGGTTCCTCCAGGTGGCGCAAGAGCTTGCCGAGTTCCTCATAGGCCTCGGCCTTGCCGCCCAGCACGATGCTGGATTCGAAGTAGCTCCGGGCCTTGCCCCAAAGCTTGGCTTCCACGCACAGGCGCCCGGCGGTGAGCAGCAGGGCCGCGCTCTCGCCGTGTTCACCGAGCCATTCTTCCACCCGTGCCAGTTGGCGCTTGGGGTCGTTGCCGATGGCGAGGCCGTAGAGCGAGAGCATCTCTTCGTCCCAATGGCTGCGCAGCGCGTCGCGCAGCACCGCCTCTGCCTCCACACCCTCGCCGAGTCGGATGAGCGCCCGGGCGTAGGCCCGCACCAGCTCCGGCTCCGCACGCAGGCGCCGTGGCAGCCCCTCCCAGAGTTCGGCGGCGCCGGGTCCCGCCTTGCCCTTGGTGTCGACGCGGTCAAACAGGGCTACGGTGGCGCGCGTCTCCAACCGGTCTATCTCCCGGCGCGACAGGGCCTCGTGCTCGCGCAGCGAGGGCAGGAGCGCACGCAGCTGTTCCCAGTCTCCGATCTTGCGGTACACGATGGCGAGCAGCTTCAAGCCGAAGGCATGGTGGGGGTCCAGTTCCTGCAGGTGGCGCAAGGTAGCGAGCGCCTGCTCATACTGGCGGTGCGCGATCTGCAGCTCCGCCTGGGTGAGCAGCACCGCCACGTGCGCCTTGGGGACCTCCTCGAAGGCCATGCGCAGGTAGCGGTCGCGGCGCTCGTGGGCGCCCTGCAGCTGGGCGGCACGGGCGGCGGCGATGTAGGTGACGAGCGGCATCTCGCTCTCGGCGGCGTGCCGCATCAGGTTCTTCTCGCTCTCGCTCCAGCGGCCTTCCGCGAAGTCGATCAGGCCGCGGTTGGTGGCGCGGCGTGCGCGCAGCTCGCGCTTGCGGACCAGCGCCTCACGCAGGCGGCGCGGGAAGGTCCAGAGCCGCACCGCGAGGGTCGTGAGGATGTAGAGACCGAAGAAGACCGCGAGCACCAGCACCATGAGCGTGCCGAGCGACATCTCCACACTCAGGTCGCCATAGGCGAGCAGCGCATAGCCGTTGTTCACGTGCAGCACCCCCGCCACCACCACCGCGGCGAGGAGCGTCAGCAGCAGATAGAACGCGTACTTCACGGGGCGGCGTTCCGCGGCGTCTCGAGCTGGCGGAGCAGGTTCAGGGAAGCAGAGAGGTCCGGCAGCCTGGGCGCCACCGCCTGCTGGCCCATGGTGTCGAGTTGCTGCACCGCCGCTTTGACCGCCGGGTTCTGCAGGTCGAAATAGGATGCGAGCCAGGCGCGGGCACCGGTGACGCTGTCATGGAAGGCCTGTCCGTGATGATCCAGCAGCGCCGCCCGGGCGTTCTCGAGCTTGAGCTCCAGGTTGAGCCTGAGGAACAACTCCTCCCGCGGCGTGAGCAGGGGTTCCAGCGGCTGGCCGCGCCGGCGCACGGTGAACATATCGGCGAAGAGCCGCTCCATGGCGGCGTGCATCTTCTGCCAGACGTTCGCCGGCGCTTCCGCGGGCGCGGCGCTGCCGCCGGGGACGTAATGCTCAGGGACGTTGCGCTTCAAGGGCAGCCGGTCCACGCTCTCGGCGAGCCCGGTGAGCGACACTGCCATGCCTTCCAGGTCCGGCTGGGGCACGGTGCGTAGCGCGTTGATCTCCCGGGCGATCTCCTGGCGCACGGCGATGAGACGGGGGTCGGAGAGCAGTTTCAGGCGCGCGTCCGCCTGCTGCAGCGCCTTGATGGCGAGCACGGGATCGCCGCGTAATTGCACTTCTTCGTTCGCGGCCACCAGCAGCGAAGCCGCCTCCGCCTTGATCCAGGCATCGCGGCCTTCCTCGGAATGCTTGCGCATGTCGGCGAGACCGCTGTCCAGGGTGTCTTCCCGGTCGTTCAGGGCCTTGAGCGACTGCTGCAGCGCGGCGTTCTGGGCGTCCAGCGCGCTCTTCAGGGCCGCGGCCTGCTGCAGCGTGCCGAGGTCCTGGCTCAGGGCCGCGAGTTCGGCGTCGCGCTCCCGGCTTTCATGGCGGAACTGGAACCAACTGAAGACCGCCAAGAGCAGGCCCGCGCCGCCCAACAACAAGGCCACGGACACCAGCATGGGAGTGCGGGTGTGGGGCGGCACGGCCGCGAGCGGCTTGCCCGGGGTCCTATCCGGCGCTGCGCTCATTCTCCCTCCTGTGCTTGCGCTGTTCGCGGCCGTGGCTCACCCACCAGGAGACCATGGTGTTGACCAGTGCCGAGTCGGTGGCTTCGCCCGCGATGAGCGGACGGCGACGCACGCCGAGCGCGCTCGCGAGCTTCACCATGCGTGCGCTCGGGACCAGCAGTTGCGCGGCCTTGAAATAAGGCGTGAGCGCGGGGCTCAGCATGCGCTCCAGGTTGAGCAGCGCGTCGCGGCCGGTGACGGCGATGGCATCCACCTTGCCCTGGCGGAACCACTGGGTGAGCTCCGTCTGGTCGAGGCGTGGCACGCTGCGCCGGTAGACTTCGGCATACTCCACGTCCGCGCCGCGTTCTTCCAGCGTCTCCGCCAGCAGTTCGCGGCCGCCCAGGCCGCGCACGATGAGCACGCGCTTGCCCTCCACGCGGTTCAAGGCCTTCAGGCGCAGCAAGGCTTCGCTGTTGGCGCCGTCCCTGGGCAGCATGTCGGGTTTGCGGCCGCGGGCTGTCAGGGCCCGCGCCGTGCCGGGCCCGATGGCCGCGACCTTGAGGGCGGTCGGCAGCGTCGCCAGGTCGATGTAGTGGGCGGCGTATTCCACCGCGTTGGGGCTGATGAAGATGGCGTAGCTGTAGCTGTCGAGCTGGGTCAGGGCGCGGTCGAGCTCGGGGGAACGTTCCACCGGCAGGATCTCGATGGTGGGGAAATGCAGCACCTCGGCGCCCTTGGCCTCGAAGCGGGCCTTGAGCGTCTCACCCTGGCCCACCGGCCGGGTGATGAGGATGCCCACGTCCCTAAGCGGACGCGCGGCCATGGTCACACCGATTTCTGTACATCCCTCAATACCTCTCCTGCTCCCTTGGCGAGCAGCTCTTGGGCGAGCCGGAGCCCCAGTGCGCCGGCATCGGAAGACGGCCCCTGGACCGCGCCTTCCACGAGACGGCGGCCGTCCGGTGAGGCCACGCGTCCCTTGAGCGACAGCATAACGCCATCCAACGTCGCGTGACCCGCGAGCGGCAGGTTGCAGCTGCCGGAGAGTCCGGTGGACAAGGCGCGCTCCGCCAGCACGCAGGTCCAGGTGGGCGCGTGGTTGAGCCCGGCGAGGAGTCCGCGGGTCGCCGCGTCCGCCGCCCGGCACTCGATGCCGATCACCCCTTGGGTGATGGCGGGCAGGCTCAGCTCGGGATCGAGCACGGCAGTGATCTTGCGGCCGAGCCCCAGACGCTTCAAGCCCGCCACCGCCAGCACGATGGCGTCGTAACGGCCTTCCTCGAGTTTCCTCAGCCGTGTGTCCACGTTGCCGCGCAGGGCTTCTATATGGAGGTCGGGCCGGCGGTGCAGGAGCTGGCTCTGGCGGCGCAGGCTTGAGCTCCCGACCCGGGCCCCCTGGGGCAGGGCGGCGAAGTCCGCATGCTTGACGGAGAGGAAGGCGTCGCGGGCGTCCTCCCGCTCCAGCACCGCGCCGATCGTGAACTCGGGGCCGAGCTCCACGGGCACATCCTTCATGGAATGCACCGCGAGGTCGGCGCGACCGTCCAGGAGCGCGAGCTCCAGCTCCTTCACGAACAGGCCCTTGCCGCCGGAGGCTGCCAGGGAGGCGCCCAAGTTGCGGTCGCCCTCGGTGGTCATGGGTACGAGTTCCACCGCGCGTCCCGGTGCGAGCGCACGCAAGCACGCCGCCACGTGTTCCGCCTGCCACAGGGCGAGGGCGCTCTTGCGGGTCGCGATGCGTAGCGGGCTCTGGCTCATAAGGGCTGGGGTAAGCAGGGTCCGGGGATGGGGAGCTATTTTCGGCTGTCTTAAGTCTTTTTCATAGTCTTA
>DASYZF010000201.1:0-28162 GCA_035946515.1 Gammaproteobacteria bacterium
GCGCCGTCCTTGGTGCGCAGACTGGTCTCGAACACGGCCGAACCGGAGACGAGCAGTCTTTCGCCGGCCTCGCGCAGTTTCTCCGCTTCGGCCAGGGAAGAGGGCGTGACCTCCAGGAGTTCGTCGCGGCCGTAACCGAGCATCACGCAGGCGGCGTCGTTCACCTCGGTGAAGGGGCCCGCCACGCGGCCGGCATCGTCGATGGGATACACCACCACGGCGTCGGCGCCGGTGTTGAACAGGGTGCGGTAACTGATGTCGCGCTGGTGCAGGGCCTCGAGCGCGGTGCGGTAGTCGGTGACGTCCAGGACCGCGGTGAGCGCATGGGCCCGGCCTTCGATCTCGATCATCTCGGCGGAGGCGAGGCCGCGGCGTTTCTCGCCGGAGCGCGCCAGGAGATGCACTTCGCGGTTGCCGAGCCGGCCGCTGAGCTTGAGCTCCTGCAGCAGCTCCTCACGCTCCTCCTGGTATTCCCAGATGCCGAGCTCCAGGGCGGTGCGGCCGATGATCTCGGCCGGGCTGTAGCCCAGCATGCGCTCCACGGCGGCGTTTACGTCCGTGAACTTGCCGGTCTCGAGGTCGGAGATGGCGATGATGCCGGGAGCAGCGCGGAAGGCGGTGGCGAACTTGGCGGCCGCCAGTCGCTGCACGTCGTCGAGACGGCGGCGGCGCAGCTCGCCGGCGCAGCGCGCCGCGAGCACCCGCAGCGCGTCGAAGAGCTCGTCGCTGGCCTGGAAGGGCTGGCGTGACATGATGCCGAGGTGGCCCACCGCCTGGTTGTCGAGTCCGGGGATGGCCACGGCGCAATAAGCGTTCACGCCATGCTTGCGCAGCCAGCGGTCTTCGGGATAGGCGGTGGCGGCGTCGCTCTCCACCCAGAGCCGACCGTCGGCCAGCACCCGCTCGGCGGGCGAACCCGCCACCTCGAACTCGCCCGTGCCGCCGGCGCTGTGGTTCACGTGCCAGCCGGCCACGAGCTTCAGGCGGTGAGGGTTGTCGGCGAGGCGCTGGGTGACGAAGGAGTATTCGGCATCGAGGGTCACGGCCAAGCTGCGCACCAAGTGCCGGAAGAAATCCTGGCCGACGAAGCCCGCCGTCTGCTCCATGAGACTGAACAGCACGTCCGCGGGCGCGGTGTGTATGGCGCTTTCCGGCTTCATATCCCTAGCAGGCTACCTTCACGGACCCGAACCCCAATGGCGAATCGCCCCCGCCGGCCTTCTCAAGGGCCAGGTCGAGAGCGTACCGAAAGTACAATGATGCTTAAATATCCGCCTCTAAGTCAATGAAAAACCACGAGATAGGCCTAAATTCCCACAGCCTACCACTGGCCGCTGAAGCTGAAGGGATAGCGACCGGTGTTGTCAGGTCGTCCCAGGTTGGCGAGGAGGTTGCGGGTGGCGGCATCGCCCGGATCGTGGGCAGCCAGGGTGCCGGTGAGCTTATAGGCCCCCGTGGGGCCCAGGCTCAGTTCTGCGTGCAGGCTCAAGGGGGAGGTCACGTCATCGGCCGTGGCGTGCACCCCGTCGTCGGCATCCGTCAACAGCAGGCGGAAGCTGCCCACGGGGTAGCTGGTAGGCCACTTGAGGACGGCTTCCGAAAGGTCCACTTCGCCCGCGGCGCCCGCGAGGCGTCCGCCCTTGAAACTGAGCTGCGCGACTTGCAGGTCCAGCTTGCCTTCCAGGCTGTGGGCCGGGAGCGGCGACCAGGGATCCAGCGCCGCCACGGGCAGCTGTCCGCTCAAGCTTCGCAGGTACACGGTGCCGAAGCGCGAGTCGATGCGTCCCTGGAGGTCGCTGCTGTCGCCGTGCAGCCGCACGCGATAACCCAGGGCGAAGGTGAAGGGGGCGAGCCAGTCGAAATGCCATTCGACGGCGCCCAAGGGCCGGCCCGCGTAACGCAGCTCCTGCGCCGCGCCTGAGAACACGCTGCCGGAGACGCCGCTCAACTGGACCGCCGGAAAATGTCTGACGGTCCAGCCCACCACATAGTCCGCGGGCAGGGTCGCCAGTAGGAAGATCAGGTAGGCCGCTGCACCGAGGAGCCAGCCCCGGAGGGTGCCGAACTTCATGAGCCGGACGCCACCAGGGTGAGGCTCGCGTCCACGACGCCGGGGCCGCTGCCGCGCTGGGCGGTGAGCTCCCGCGCGGTGACGCCATAGCGCTGTTGCAGGTCGCCGAGCCAGCGCACCAGGTTGTCGAAGGCGACACCCTGCATCTGCACGCGCACCGATCCATCGTTGCCGGTCTGCACCTGCTTCAGGGCCGCGCCGAAGCCGGCTTGGCCGGCGCTGGCGTCCACCACCGCGAGCAGGGATTGGCCCGCCGGCAGGCCGCCGGATTGCTGGCCGCGCAAGGACTGGATCTGGGCCGCCGCCGGCCGCATCCAGGCGACGAGCCCCTGCTGCTCCTGGATGTGGGTCTGCAGGGCCTGCTTGCCGGAGAAGAAGGGATGCAGGATGACGAGATAGACGAGTATCGCGCCGAGCGCGATACCTCCCAGCAGCAGTATCCGCCGGTCTCGTTCCGGCAGCGCCTGGTACCAGCTGCGCAGTTCGTCGAGGCGGTTCATGACGCGCCTCCGCTCAGGGCGATGCGGCCCGTGACCTGGCTGCCGGCGGCGCTCACGGAATCGAGCGTCACGCTCAGGCCGTTCTGCTTGCTCAAGGCGGCCTTGAGTGCGTCCAAGCCGCCGATGTCGCTCGCCTGGAGCTGGGCCTCGAGCGAGCCGTTGCGGTAATCCACCGCGATGACCTGTATGGAGGGATTGGCGGCCATGGCGCCGCCCAAGTCGCTCAGCAGCGATAGCAACGAGCCGGCGTTGCCGCCGCCCTGCAGTTGCACGAGCAAGGATTGCATCCGCGACCTCTCGGCACCGGCCACTTGGCGGCTGCCGGGCATGGCCTGGTTGAAGAGCTGTGCCACCTGGGTATCGAGGGCTCCGGCCTCGCGCTTCAACCTGATGTAACTCACGCCTTGCTGCAGCAGGCCGAGCACCAGGCAGACGGCGAGCAGCACGATGGCCACACGCCAGATGCGCCAGTGTTCCTGGAAGCCGGTCCGGATCTGGAACGCGCCCTGCAGCAGGTTCAGGCCGCGTTGCCTGCGCAGGCTGGCGGCGAGGAGCGGGAGCAGCCCGTCCTGCAAGGGATGCTGGGCGACCTCGGCACCGACGAGGGCGGCGGCGAAACCCGCACCATCATCCGCCTCACCCGCATGCAGCGCGACCTGCAGGGGCGGCGCATCGCTTTCCCGTTCGGCGAGACGGCGGCGCAACACGTCCAGCGCCAGCTCCCGTTCCGTGGTGAAACCGCTGCCGTCCGCGAAACGCACCACGGCGTAGCCCGCGTCCAGGGCCACCACGACGCCATCCGCCGGCGGCGGGAGCGCGGTGACGTCGGCCATGAGTTGCACCGGTTCGAGGCCGGCCTCGGCCATCTCGCCCAGCCAGCGACGCATCCGGTCCTGTTCGGTAACCGCCACCAGCGGCTTGTCCGCATCGCGCAGTTCAGCGGAGAAGTGCAGGGTCTCCACGTCGGCGGCGAGCTTGTCTTCCAATATGAAGGGTGCGGCCTGCTGCACCTTCTGCAGGTTGCGGCTGGGGATCTCGGCAGGGAAGACCAGCACCTGTTCGCCGGGTACGAAGGCGGTGAGCTTGCGCCCCTTGGCCTGGGCGGCGGCAGCGGCGAGCGCGCCCTGCTGCACATGCCCGATGCGGTTGCCGAGCGCATCCACCAGCAGCCAGTGGAAGGGCCCGGGGACGCGCGGCACCTGCAGGAAGATGGATTCGGCCATGCTAGAGGGTCCCGAAGGTGCGGCGTATCGAGTTGACGTTGTTGCCGCTGCTTTGCAGCAGACTGTACATGGTCACATGGGTGCTGCCAATCTCCGCCGTCACGGTCAGCAGGAAATAGCTGCTGGTGAACACCGGCTGCACCCCGCTGCTGGGTATCTTGATGATGCCGTTGAACTGCAATTGGGTGAGCCCCTGGGTGCCGCGTTCACCCAGCACCTGCTGAGCCTGATCCTCGGTGATCCCCTGAGCCAGGGTCGAGATCAGCAGGCCGGGGGCGGTATTCACGTTGAGCCAGCCGGCGGCATTGCCACCCTGCGCCGGCGCGATGCTCACCGGGATGGCACATATATAAGGCGCGAGCGCCGCATACACCTCGGGGGTCACGCCCTTGACCAGCTGCAGTTCGCTGACGCTGGTCATGGGTGCGTCCGCGGTGAGATACGGCGGCTGCAGGCGGGTGTAGAAGTCATCCTTCGCGCCGAACTGGTTGGCGGGGACCGTGCCCGCGTTCACCCAATCCGAGACGGCGTAGGCGATGTTGGGATCCAGGTTAAGGGCGGTGAGCAGGCGCTGGAACTGACCGAAGTACCCTTGTGTCGATTGACCGCCTTGCCCCTGGAGCAGGTCCAGGTTGAAGCGGCCCTGCATGTCTTCGATGTGCCCGATGATCTGACCGCCTTCCACCGGCAAGGGCGGCAGTTGCGCCGCCCAATCCTGGCCGAGGTTGATGTCGTGCTGGGTGTTTTTGGGGTCGCTGATGTCGCGCCGCAGGATCTGCTCCGCCCAGGCCTCCGCGCCCAGGGCGTATTCCATGGCTTGGTCACCCTGGATGAGGGTCGCGGTGCGGCGCGTGTCCAGGCTGCCTTGCCAGTGCATGGCGGCGGCGATGGTGGCGGCGATGGCCATGATCACCAACGCCGTGATGAGCGCCACGCCGCGCTGGTCCGATACAGGATGCAGCTGCTTCCTCATTGCTGTGCTCCTGCCACTTCCACGATGCGTGTGACGGCGCCCCAATCCTTGAGGGTGAGGGTGATGCTCACGGCCTCCGGCAGCACGCCGCCGCCGGCCGCCGCCTGGGCATGGGCGATCGCCGGCGGCGCACCGTTCGCGGCAGTCTCGGGCCATACGTCCTGGAACTGGCCGGTGGAGTCGGCGTACATGATCTTGACCGCGGTCACGTCCGGCAGCAGCGCCTGTTTTACCGGGACCGCGGCGACCGAGACGTCGAGCTCGGGCCAGAAGGAGCGCATGAGCTTGCCGTCCTCCAGGCTGTACGCCACCCGCTCCTGGGTGCTGCGCGTGAGACCGAGCGGGTTGCTCCAGCCGCCGCGGGTGAGCACGATGGGCGGCACGTTGTCGGGGTTGGCCAGGAGCGGTCCGCCGGAGGACCCGAGGTCGTTGCGCACCGGACGCGGCGCCAGCTGCGCGAAGTCGCGGCTCATGATGCTCATGGCGAGCTGCACCTGCCGCAGACGCTTCATCACGTCCTCGTTGCGGGTGCGCTGCTGCACCACGCTGTCGAGACCGGCGTAGGCCATGGTGCCCATGATGGCGAAGATGAGCATGGCCACCAGGATCTCGACCAAGGTGAAGCCTGAGGAGGCGCGGCGTCTCATGGCGGCGCACCTCCCGTCGACTGGTCGGTGCCCATGAAGCCCGTGACGCTCTGTACCACGTCGCCGGGTTTGTCGGCATTGGCCACGTCCACGTCGATGCGCAGCAGGTTCGGATCGGCGGTGGAGCTGATCTTGGCGGTCCAATGCCACTTCTGGTCGCCCATGTCGGCGTCGCCGTTGAGCGAGCTGTCGCCCGGGGCGGTGCGGGCGAGCCGCAGGGTGGTGAGTTCGTTGAGCGCCACCCAGTCGGCGAAAGTGCGGTCGCGGAGCCCGCTGCCGAGGCGCGTGCTGCTGCCGGCAGCACCGATGACCGCCACCAGGCTCAAGGCCAGTATCGCCAGCGCCACCAGCACTTCGATGAGCGTGAAGCCCTGATGCCGCGCGTTCACGGGGACGGTTTCCCTTCGTCGGGGGCGACGAGCTGGATGCCGTCCGCGAGGGTACCTTTCACGGTATAGTCGCCGTTCTTGTCCACGCCGCTCACCGTTAGGGTGAAAGGCTGCAGCTCGCCGCTGGAGAGGAACAGCAGTTGGGGTTTGACGCTATCGGTCTGGCCAGAAGCAAGCGCGCTGGCGGTGCCCGAGGCCGGCGCGGCGTCCGTCACCGTGGCCGGCGGCGGCGCCAGGGTCACGGGCGCGCCGTCCAGATCCAGGGTGAGGGTCACATCGTCACCGAGCTCGTGCCGGCCGAACAGGCTATCGTCCTGGGCGGCGGTCCAGCCGTGACCGTCGTATATATAGAACGCGTAGGCGTGGGGTTCGACCAAAAGGCCGTATTGCTGGCTCTGCATCACCGCCTGTTCGGCCGCTAGCCCGGCGAGGTCGGCGAGCTGCGTCGCGGCCTGTTTGGCCGGAGGGTCCCGGCCCAGGGAGCCGAGCGAGATGAGCGCCACGGTGGTGACGATGCCGATGATGACCAGCACCACCAGCAGTTCGAGAAGGGTGAAGCCGTAGGTGCGCCGCAAGCTCGCGTCCTCGGGGCCCTGGCGATCAGTGGCCGGAGTTGCCGCCGCTCGACTGGCTGCCGTTCTCGTCCAGGTTCCAGTTGCCGATGTCGGCGTTGATGCCGTCGCCGCCGGGCTGCCCGTCGGCCCCGTAGGACCAGATGTCCACCCCCGAGCCGTGGGTGCCCGGGTTCAGGTACTGGTAGGGATGGCCCCAGGGGTCCATCGGCAGGCGGTCCAGGTACTGCTTCCAGTGGGGCGGCGGGGGGTTGGAGCTGGGCTTGTTCACCAGCGCATCCAGACCTTGATCCGTGCTGGGGTAGACGTAGTTGTCGAGCCGGTAGAGCTCCAGGGCGGATTGGATGGCCTGGATGTCCTGCTTGGCCTTGACCACGCGCGCCTGGTCCGGCTTGTCGAAGATCTTGGGGATGATGATGGCGCCCAGGATGCTGATGATGACCACCACCACCATCACTTCGATGAGGGTGAAACCGGCGTGGCGTCTCTTATTGGTTTGCATGGCGGCTTTGGCTGCTAAGATCATCGAAATGCGTTTCCAGCGCTTAATGCCATCATAACATCAACGCTCCCATGCGCTCTCCGCCGACATCATCCCTCGCCCAGATGACGGCACTGTTGCGCCGCCATTGGCCGGTGCTGGTGCTGACACTGCCTTGTCTGCTGCTGGCCCTGGGCGGCGATGCTTGGCGCTTGCCTCTGCGTTATGACCGGATTGCCATCCTGCAAGGGGAATGGTGGCGGCTCCTCACCGGCAACTTCGTGCACATGGGCGCGGGGCATCTCGCCGAGGACATGGCCGGCTGCCTGCTGCTCTGGCTCCTGTTCGCCGAGGTGCTGCCCGGCTGGCGCACGCCGGTGGTGGTGCTGGCCGGCAGCCTGGCGGTGGGCATCGGTCTCCTGGTGGGTGACCCGGGTGTGGAGTGGTACGTGGGCATCTCCGGGGCCCTTGACACCCTCTGGGCGGCAGGAGCCCTGGCCCTGATCCGAAGGAGGGACCGCTTCGGCTGGGTGCTGGCGGTCTTCCTGCTGCTCAAGCTCGCCTACGAGCAACTTTTCGGTGCCTTGCCGTTTTCCACCACCACCAGCGGCGGGCCGGTGATCGTGGATGCCCATCTCTACGGCGCTTTCGCCGGGGCCCTCATCGGCTTTGGCGGCGGTCTGCCGTGGCGCCGTATAATGCGCGGCTTTGCGCCGACTGGAGTCGATCCATGAGTTTCGCCGCCGTCTTCCCAGGCCAGGGTTCCCAATCCATGGGGATGCTCGCGTCCCTGGCAGAAGCGCATCCCGAGGTGCAGCGCACCTTCGCCGAGGCTTCCGAGGCACTCGGTTACGACCTCTGGGCGCTGGCCCAGCAAGGGCCGGAAGAGAAGCTCAACGCCACCGAGCGCACCCAGCCTGCTCTGCTGGCCGCCGGCGTGGCGGCGTGGCGGGTGTGGAAAGCGGCGGGTGGATCCAATCCCGTCGCCATGGCCGGTCACAGCCTGGGCGAATATACCGCGCTCGTCTGCGCCGGCGCCCTTGAGTTCAAGGCGGCGGTGAAGCTCGTGGAGTTCCGCGGCCAGGCCATGCAGCAGGCGGTACCGGCGGGGCAGGGCGCCATGGCGGCGATCCTCGGCCTCGACGACGAGCAGGTGCGCGCTGCCTGTATCGAAGCGGCGCAGGGTGAGGTGGTGGAAGCGGTGAATTACAACTCCCCGGGCCAGGTGGTGATCGCCGGCAACAAGGCGGCGGTGGAGCGCGCGAGCGAAGCCTGCAAGGCGCGTGGCGCGAAGCGTGCGCTGCCGCTGCCGGTGAGCGCGCCCTCCCATTGCGCGCTGATGCTGCCCGCGGCGGAGAAACTCGCCGCACGACTCGCGGACATGCAGGTGAAGGTGCCCGCGATCTCGGTGATCCAGAACGTGGATGTGCAGAGCCACAGCGATGCTGCCGCCATCCGCGCCGCGCTCAAGGCGCAGTTGCACAGCCCGGTGCGCTGGGTGGAATCCGCGCAGAGGCTCGCGGCGCTCGGCGGCACGAAGCAGCTTGAGTTCGGCCCGGGCAAGGTGCTGGCCGGCCTCGCCAAGCGCATCGACAAGGCCATCGAAGCCTATCCCGTCTACGATCCCACCACGCTGCAGGCCGCCCTGGCCGCGGCAGGAGCCTGACCATGCTGAACCAGGACACCGCTCTCGTCACCGGCGCCACCCGCGGCATCGGCAAGGCCATCGCCGAGGCGCTCGGCAAGGCCGGCGCCACAGTGGTGGGCACCGCCACCCGGCCTGAAGGCGCGGAGCAGATCAGCGCCTATCTCAAGGCCGCCGGCATCCGCGGCCGCGGCGTGGTGCTGGACGTGGGCAATGCCACCCAGGTGGAGGAGACCGTGAAGGCCGTCGCCACGGAGTTCGGCGACCCGGGTATCCTCGTGAACAATGCCGGGATCACCCGCGATACCTTGCTGCTGCGCATGAAGGAAGAGGACTGGTCGGCGGTGATCGACACCGACCTCACGTCCGTGTTCCGCCTCTCCAAGGCCTGCCTGCGCGGCATGATGAAGGCGCGCCGCGGGCGCATCGTGAACATCGCCTCGGTGGTGGGCTCCATGGGCAACGCCGGCCAGGCGAACTACTGCGCCGCCAAGGCCGGCATCATGGGCTTCACCCGTTCGCTGGCCCGCGAGGTAGGCTCACGCAACATCACCGTGAACACGGTGGCGCCGGGTTTCATCGACACCGACATGACCCGCGCCCTCACCGAGGAGCAGCGCGCCGTGATGATGCAGCAGATCCCCCTGGAGCGGCTCGGTGCGCCGGAGGACATCGCCCAGACGGTGCTGTTCCTGGCCTCGCCGGGCGCGGCTTACATCACGGGTGAGACGCTGCACGTCAACGGCGGCATGTTCATGGTCTGAAAACGGCCGTCGGAAGGCCGTCTTGGCGGCTCCCCGACGGGCTTAGACCCCGTATAAACCGGGGCCGGACATGCAAGTGGCGCGGCGGGGGGCTTTTCTCTACAATACCGCCCCCAGTTTGGCCGGCCACGCCGAAACCGAACTGTTTTGTCACACTGGGAGGTCCCAACAGCCATGAGTAGCATCGAAGAACGCGTCAAGAAGATCGTCGTGGAGCAACTGGGCGTGAAGGAAGATCAGGTCACCCCGCAGGCCTCCTTCGTGGACGATCTGGGTGCGGATTCGCTGGACACCGTGGAGCTGGTCATGGCGCTCGAGGAAGAGTTCGAGTGCGAGATCCCCGACGAAGAGGCTGAGAAGATCACCACCGTCGGTCAGGCAATCAGCTACATCAAGGAACACCTCCCCAACGCCTGAGCGGCGAGGTCCCATGCACAAGCGCCGTTGTCATCGCGAGGTGGCAACGGCATTGTCATTTATGCGAGATACGCTGGAAATTCGCGCCATGCCTGCGGAGCCCATGAGCGGCGCGACCTGGAGGCGCGTTCAGGCGTTTACCGGCTTCCCGTATACTGTTTCATAACGGTCTGAAGAGGGATACAACGGTGTCTAAGCGGCGCGTGGTCGTGACAGGTATGGGCATCATTTCCCCCGTGGGCAACAGCCTGGAGGAGGCCTGGGCCAACATCATCGCCGGCAAGAGCGGGATCGGCCCCATCACCCATTTCGACGCCACCAACTACCCTACCCGTATCGCCGCCGAGGTCAAGAACTTCGACGTCACCCAGTACATACCGCCCAAGGATGTGAAGAAGATGGACCCGTTCGTGCATTACGGCATGGCGGCCTCCATCCAGGCGCTCAAGGATTGCGGCATCGCCGTCACCCCCGAGAACGCGCCGCGCATCGGCGTGGCGGTCGGCGCCGGCATCGGCGGCCTGACCAACATCGAGAAGGCCCATTCCACCATCATCGAGAACGGCACCCCCAAGCGCGTGTCGCCGTTCTTCGTGCCCTCGAGCATCATCAACATGATCTCGGGCAACCTCTCCATCATGTACGGCCTCAAGGGGCCGAACATCGCGGTGGTCACCGCCTGCACCACCGCCAACCATAACATCGGCGTCGCCATGCGCTTCATCCAGTACGGCGACGCGGACGTGATGATCGCCGGTGGCGCCGAGATGGCCACCACGCCGTTGGGTGTGGGCGGCTTCTGCGCGGCGCGCGCGCTCTCGGAGCGCAACGATGCGCCGGAGAAGGCCAGCCGCCCCTGGGACAAGCATCGGGACGGCTTCGTGCTGGGCGAGGGCGCCGGGGTGCTGGTGCTGGAGGAGTACGAACACGCCAAAAAGCGCGGCGCGAAGCTCTACGCCGAGCTCATCGGTTTCGGCATGAGCGGCGACGCCTACCACATGACCTCGCCGCCGGACGACGGCGAGGGCGCACGCCAGTGCATGGTGCACGCGCTCTCCGACGCCGGCATCAAGCCCGAGCAGGTGGACTACATCAACGCGCACGGCACCTCGACGCCGGTGGGCGACAAGGGCGAGACCATCGCCATCAAGCGTGCTTTCGGCGAGTACGCCAAGAAGGTGGCGGTGAGCTCCACCAAGTCCATGACCGGACACCTCTTGGGCGCGGCCGGCGGCGTGGAGGCGGTGTTCAGCATCCTGGCGCTGCGCGATCAGGTGGCGCCGCCCACCATCAACCTGGAAAACCCGGACCCCGAGTGCGATCTCGACTACGTGCCCGGCAAGGCGCGCAAGATGAAGATCGACGTGGTGCTGTCCAACTCCTTCGGGTTCGGCGGCACCAACGGCACTCTGGTGTTCAAGCGCCTGAGCTGAAGACACGAGGACGCGGTCTAGAGCGCGCGCCGACATGGCGCCCCCGAGCATCCGGCCCTTCCCCTTCGACGCGGACCTGTCCAGCGCCTGTCGCGGCGAGCCGCGCCGTTTCCCGTTCCTGCTGGAGAGTGCCGCCCGCGGCGGCGCCCAGGGCCAGCGGGATCTGTTATTCGTCCGTGACGATACGGAAGCGCTGGTGCTGCAAGCGGACGGCTCCCTCACCGGCCCTCATGCGCATGAGGCCGGCGGCGACTTCTTCACGGCCCTGGATGCCTGGTGGCAGGCGGAGCGCTCCAAGGCCCCGTCGGCTCACGAGCGTTCGGGGCTGTCTTTCACGGGCGGCTGGTTCCTGTTCCTGGGTTATGAGCTGGCAGGACAGGTGGAACCAGGCCTCGAGCTGCCGCGGGGCAAAGACCTGCCCATCGCCTTCGCCGCACGTACGCCGGCGGGAGTGGTGCGCGATCACGGCACCGGTAGCGCTGTCTTCGTGAGCGAATCGGGGTTCGATCCTGCTGTCTACGAGTGCTTGAAGTCGCTGACTGCGGCGCGACCGGATGATGCCGACACCGTGGTGTTGGCCACGGCGTTACGGGAAGAGGCGCCGGAGCGCTATCTCGCCCAGGTGGAACGGGCACGGCGCTACGTGCAGGACGGCGACATCTTCCAGGCCAATCTCTCGCGGCTCTGGTCGGCGGAGCTCGCGGCCGGCACGGATGCCGTGTTGCTCTATCGACGGCTGCGCCGCGCCAACCCGGCGCCCTTCGCGGGGCTCGTGCTGCACGAGGGCGCGGCGATCATCAGCTCCTCCCCGGAGCGGCTGGTGCGGGTGGCGGGAGAGCGGGTGGATACCCGCCCCATCGCCGGTACCCGCCCCCGGAGCGCGGACCCGGAACGGGACGCGGCCCTGATACGGGAGCTGATCGAACACCCCAAGGAACGGGCCGAGCACGTGATGCTGCTGGACATGGAGCGCAACGACCTGGGGCGCATCGCCGCCACGGGCAGCGTGCGGGTAGACGAGCTCATGGTGGTGGAGTCCTATACCCACGTGCACCATATCGTCTCCAACGTGGAAGCCCGGTTGAAGCCAGGCACCACGCCCGGGGCAGTGATCCGCGCCGTGTTCCCGGGCGGCACCATCACCGGCTGCCCCAAGGTGCGCTGCATGGAGATCATCGCGGAGCTGGAGCAGGCGCCGCGCGAAGCCTATACCGGTGCCATGGGTTATCTCGACCTCAACGGCGACATGGACCTCAACATCCTGATCCGCACCTTGAAACAGGAGGGCAGGAGGCTGGAGTTCCGGGCCGGGGCCGGCATCGTGGCCGATTCCATCCCCGAGAACGAGCTGCAGGAGACCCGGGCCAAGGCACGGGGGCTCGCCCGGGCCCTGGGGGCGGACGCATGACGCCGCGGTGCTGGATCGACGGCATGTCGGTCGAGACCTTGCCGGCGACGGATCGGGGCCTGCAATACGGTGACGGCCTGTTCGAGACCCTGGCCTTGCGTACCGAGCGCATCGCGCTCTTAGATTACCACTTGGATCGGCTCAAGGAAGGTTGCGAGCGCTTGGGCATGGCTATGCCTGACCGTGATCTCCTGCGAAGGGAGCTCTCCACGGCAGCCGTGGGACAAAGGAATGCTGCGATGAAACTGATGCTCACCCGCGGTTCAGGCGGGCGTGGTTACCGTCCGCCATCAGAAGCGAAGCCGCGACGCATCCTGTTCCTCCACCCCTGGCCCGGTTACCCGGCTGCATGGGCGCAGCTGGGGATACGCCTGCGCCTTTGCCGTACCCGTCTTGCCCACCAGCCGCAGCTCGCCGGCATCAAACATCTGAACCGCCTGGAGCAGGTCCTGGCCCGGGCCGAATGGAACGAAGCGGATGGCTTCCAGGAAGGTCTGATGCTCGACCTGGATGGCGCGGTGGTTGAAGGTACAATGAGCAATGTGTTCGCATCACCGCGGGAGGGCGTGTTGATCACACCGGATCTGAGCCGTTGCGGAGTGGCCGGCGTGATGCGCCGCCATCTTCTGGAATCGGCCCGCCGTGCGGGCATCGACGTGCAGGTCAGAGCCTTGGGCCTCCCAGAACTCCAGGACTGCCCGGAGGTCTTCCTCAGCAACTCCCTCATGGGTGTGTGGCCCGTGGCCGAGTTCGAAGGCCGCCCCCACACGGTGGGTGCCATGGGCCGCTTGGCTCGGTCCTGGGCAGAAGCGGCATGAAACGACCTGCCCTCATCGCACTATGCCTGGCCGTGGCTGCGTCCCTGGCAGGCGGTTATCTCTACTGGCGCTGGTGTGTGGAACCCCTGCCCATCGGTGCCCAGGCGGTGGACGTGGAAATCGAGCCCGGGGAATCCTTGCGCCGTGTGGCCGCGGACTTCGAGGAGAAGGGCATCGTGCACTATGCCTGGGACCTCGTGGCCTACGGTCGCCTGCATGAAGCCTCGACCGGTATGCGCGCCGGCGAATACCGGGTGGAGCCGGGCACCACGGTGGCCGGCCTCCTGGCGCTCTTGCGCAGCGGCAAGGTGGTGATGCATTCCCTCACTATCGTGGAAGGCTGGAACCTGAAGGAGACCCTCGCCGCGGTCGCGGCCGATCCCAACCTGAAACACATGCTCCAGGGTGTGGACGGGAAGGACCTGGCGGAGCGGCTGGGGCTCGATGCCTCCAGCACCGAAGGCGCGCTCTTGCCGGATACCTACCAGTTCCCCAAGGGCACGAGCGATGTGGCCTTCCTGCGGCGTGCCGCGATGGCTGGGCAGCAGGGCTTGCTTGCGGCCTGGCACGATCGGGCCGAAGGGCTCCCCTACAAATCGCCCTATGAGGCCCTCATCATGGCTTCCATCGTGGAGAAAGAGACCGCGCAACCCGCGGAGCGCGGGCTCATCGCCGGGGTGTTCGTGCGGCGCCTCGAGAAGGGCATGAAGCTGCAGACGGACCCCACCGTGATCTATGGCCTGGGCGACGCCTACGACGGCGACATCACCTACCGGGACCTGCGCACCGACACGCCGTACAACACCTATACCCGCTACGGCCTGCCGCCGACCCCCATCTGCATGCCGAGCCGCGCTTCGATCGAAGCGGCCCTGCACCCGACGCCCGGCAAGGCCCTGTATTTCGTGGCCAAGGGCGACGGCACCCATGAGTTCTCCGACACCCTGGTGGAGCAGAACGCCGCGGTGCAGAAATACCAGATCAAGCACAAGAAGACATGAAGAACAGACCGGCCCGCGGACGCTTCATCACCCTCGAGGGCCTCGAGGGCGTGGGCAAGTCCACGCACATGGAATTCGTCAGCGGCTGGCTGCGCGATCACGGTCTCACGGTGGTGGTGACGCGCGAGCCGGGCGGCACGCCAGGCGCGGACGAGGTGCGCAACACCTTGCTCAAGGTGCGCGGCGAGAGCTTCGATCCCATGGCCGAGCTGCTGCTGATGTTCGCCGCCCGTGCGCTGCACGTGGAGAGCGTCATCCGCCCGGCCCTCGCGGCGGGCAAATGGGTGCTGTGCGATCGCTTCACCGATGCGAGCTATGCCTATCAGGGTGGTGGCCGGGAGATCCCGGCGGCGCGCATCGCGTCCCTGGAACGCATGGTGCTGAAAGGCCTGAAACCCGACCTCACGCTGCTCTTGGATGCGGACGTGGAGACCGGCATGGCGCGGGTGCAGAAGCGCGGCAGCCTGGACCGCTTCGAGCAGGAGCAGACCGCCTTCTTCCAGCGAGTGCGTAAGGTCTATCTCGCCCGCGCCAAGCACGAGCCCCGTCGCATCAAACGCGTGGACGCAGCCCAGAGCATACCGGCGGTGCAGGCGGAACTTGGCAGGCTGCTCGACGGGAGCCTGAAACGGTGGAAGTGAGCGCCCAACCACAGCTCGCCGACGTGCCGCTGCCCTGGCAGCAGGAGGCTTGGCGTGCGCTCGCGGGATTGCTCGCAGACAACCGGCTGCCTCATGCCTTGCTGATCACGGGCGAAGCGGGGCTCGGCAAGTCGCTTTTCGCCACGGCCTTGGCAAAGTTGGCGTTGTGCCGGAACCCGGCGGGAGGTACCGCTTGCGGGTATTGCGCTTCTTGCGCACAGTTCTCCGCCGGCACCCATCCGGATTACCTCAGGCTCACGGTGGAGGAAGAGAAATCCTCCATCGGCGTGGAGCAGGTGCGGGGGCTCATCGGCGACCTGCAGCTCAAGAGCGGACACGGCGGCCGCAAGCTGGCGCTCATCGAGCCGGCGGAGGCCATGAGCGTGGCGGCCGCAAACAGTCTGCTCAAGACCCTGGAAGAACCGCCGGCGGACACCCTGTTGTTGCTGGTGACGGCGAGCCCGGGACGGCTGCCTGCCACGGTGCGCAGCCGCTGCCAGACCCTGTCCCTGGCGGCACCCGCGCAGGAACAGGCCCTGGCCTGGCTCAGCGCGCGCTTGGTGCGCGAGGACTGGCCCGTCCTGCTCGGGTTCTGCGGCGGGGCACCCTTGGCGGCGCTGGCCCTGGCCGCCACCGGCATCGAGGAGCGCCGCAAGAGCTTCTTCGCCGCTCTCATGCGTCTGCGAGCCGGCCAGGCCAATCCGGTGATGCTGGCGAGCCATCCCAAGGATGCCTATCCGGAGCTGCTCAAGCTCCTGTGGAGCTTCGTCTCCGACCTGATCCTCATCCGCAGTGCGGGTGCCGCGGCGCCGGTGGTGAATCGCGACCAGCTGCCGCTATTGCAAAAGGCAGCCGAGGGCATACACTTGCGTAGCCTCTACGCCTACTTGGACCGCATCCAGGCTGCGCTGCAGGCGATGGAGACACCCATCAACCGCGAGCTGACCTTCACGGTGCTGCTCACGGATTGGGCAGATGGGCTGGAAGAACTACAGAATTCGCCTCTGGCCGCGCATACAGCATGGGGTTGGACATGAGCGCACCGCGTCAACAAGGCATCCTTAACCTTGCCATCAAGGACAAGAGTGCGCTCTACAGCGCCTACATGCCCTTCGTGAAGAACGGCGGACTATTCATCCCCACCAGCAAGCCCTACCAGCTGGGAGACGAGGTCTTCATCCTGCTGCAACTCATGGAATCCCCCGAGCGCCTGCCCGTGGCTGCCAAGGTCATCTGGGTGACGCCGCGCGGCGCCCAGGGCAAGCGTGCCGCCGGCATCGGCGTGCAGTTCAGCGATCAGGATGGCGGGAACACTTCGAAGAAGATCGAAAGCTATCTCGGCGGCGCCCTCCAGGCCGACCGTCCCACCCACACCATGTAGCATGGTCCCCGGGGACGAACAGTCCGGGCACTCGGGTCCGGAGGAGCGCGTGCGCCGCCTAGCCGAACGTGCCGGCCGGCATGCGCAGCTGGGCGAGCACCCGGCGGCTCTCGCTCTTTACACTGAACTCCTGGGTATCGATCCCAGGCATCCTGAAGCCATCAACTTCGTGGCCATCACGACCTTGCAAGCGGGCGATGTGCGGCGCAGCATCACGCTGCTGGAGCAAGGGGTCGCGGCGCATCCCACTGATGCCATGCTGCAGAAGAACCTGGGGCTTGCTTACCGTGCCGGAGGTGCGGGAGAGGCTGCGCTCGCCGCCTTCGGCCGTGCCATCCAGCTCAGACCCGACTTCGTGGTGGCCTATCTCAACCGCGGTGCCTTGCTCATGGAGCTGCGGCGGGACGACGAAGCCATAGGCGCCTACCTGCAGGCCTTCGAGGCCGCCGAAAGCACCGGTCTCTTCCTCAACCCGGCCTCGATCCCGCCTGGGGTGCGTGCCATGGCAGATAAGGGCATGGTACTGCTGCGCGAGGCGCGCCTGGCGGTCTTCCACGCCGCGCTGGCGCCCGTGGAACGCGAATACGGGAGTGCTGCGCTCACGCGGGTGTGGCGCTGCCTGCATGCCTATCTCGGCATGGAGGCACGGGTGGAGCTCCCGAAGCTGCAGCGTCCGACCTTCATGAGCTTCCCGGGTCTCACCGGCCGCGCCTGGTTCAGCCGGGAGGATTTTCCATGGATGCCGGAGCTGGAACGGCATACCCCGGTCATCCGCGAGGAGCTGCTGGCCGTGTTGGGATCGGACGTGGGATTCCGGCCTTTCATCCAGGTGCCGAAGGTCCATCCCGGTGCGGCCTATTGGAGCGCGCTCAACGATTCGCCCAGCTGGAACGCGTTCTTTTTCTATCGGGACGGCGAGCGTTATGCGGACAACCATGGGCGTTGCCCGGCGACTTCGGCTGCCCTGGATGCGGCACCGCTGATCCGCATCGGCGAGCATTCGCCGGAGACCTTCTTCTCGGTGCTGAAGCCCGGCGCCCATATCCCGCCCCATACCGGGGTGGTGAACATCCGGTTGGTATGCCACCTACCGCTGGTGGTGCCGCCGGATTGCGGCATCCGGGTGGGCAGCGAGACCCGTGGCTGGGAGGAAGGCAAGTGCATCGTGTTCGACGACACGTTCGAGCATGAAGCCTGGAACAAGAGCGGCCAGACCAGGGTGGTGCTGATCTTCGACGTCTGGAACCCGGAGTTGACGGCGGCGGAGCGTGACGGCATGCGCGCGGCCATCGAAGCCTTGGGCCGTTTCAGCCGCAGCCACGGCGGCAACGCGACATCGTTGGCATAAAAAAAGCCGCATTGAGCGGCTTTTTATTTCGGCACGACGGCTGGTTCAGCCGGCAGATGTTCCGCCCTTGAGTACGTACACGTCGAAGCCGCGCTCGCTAAGAATATACGCACCGGCGGAACTGCGGCGACCGGTGTCGCAATACACCACGTATTTCTTCTTCGGATCCAGGGTGTCGAGCTTCAGGCGAATGAAGTAGAGCGGGATGTTGATGGCACCGTCCTGATGCTGGTTCTCGAACTCGCTGGGCAGGCGCACATCCAGCCACTGACCGCCACCGGCGACGAGCTTCTTGGCCTCATCCATGCCGATCCATTTCTGGCTGGGCTCGTTGAGGAGCTTCTTGAAGTCATCCTTGGCGAGACGCACCAGGGCGCCATCGGTGAGCATGGTGATGGTGGCGTTGCGTTTGGCATCGGAGATCAGCGCCTCCTCGCCGAAGCCGTCTCCGGTGGTGAGCTCGGCCAGCTTGATGCCGGCCTTGTTGGTGGGGGTCTCGCGCGTGACCACGCACTTGCCGGAGGTCACGATGTAGAAATAATCGCCTTCGTCACCCTGTTTGATGATGACGTCGCCGGCCTTGCGGCTGATGTTCTCCATGCGCATCAGCACCGCCTGGATGTTGGCGGGCGGGATGCGGTGGAAGGCCTTGGTCTGGAGGATGGTGGTCATCCAGTCATCGGCAGGGGCTTCCTCCTGGGCCTGCAGCTCGCCCACTTCGAAGGCGCCGGTCTGGTCCCAGGTGAGCATGATGTCCAGCAGGTCGCTGTCCACGGAGAAGTACTCGGCATTGCTCTTGGCCCGGGCCGCGAGGTGGCGCGGGATCTGCGGCGCCAGGGGGTGGCGTGCCTCTTCGCTGCCGCCGGTCACCACGCGCACCACCTTGTCGCCGGAGCGGAGCTCGACCTCGCCCTTCACCAGGTACACCGCGCGCTTGTCGCTGTCACCCTGGCGGAAGATGTAACGGCCAGCCTCGATGTCCTGCACCTGGCTCTTGCTCGCGAGGTCGGACTGGTTCTCCGGCTTGAGGCCGCTCAAGGGGGAGAACTGCTTGATGAGTTCGCGATCCAGGGGTCGGGGTGCCATGCGTCTTTCAGCCTTTGCGCAACTTGTTGTTCTCCGGGAGAAACCCGTCTCCCGGTCCGCCGGGAGGGTGAAATTCTAGCATACCCCCCCTGGCGGCCGGCCGGCTGCCGGGCGGGGAGTCAGCTTGCCTGCCGGGCTACGGGCATCGGCCGGCGGTTGGCCCCGACGCGCACATAGGTGAGCTGCGCCGTGGCCACTTTCACCGTGGTCTCGCGCTCGCCGTCGTTCCGCTGGGAGAAGACGGTTACGTCCACGGTGATGGAGGTGTTTCCCACCCGGGAGACGTCGGTGTAGAAGCTCACCACGTCGCCCACGTACACCGGGCTCACGAACACGAACTCGTTGACCGCCACGGTCACCACCCGGCCACCGGCCCGGCGGAAGGCGATGATGGCGCCGGCTATGTCGGCGTGCGACATGATCCAGCCGCCGAAGATGTCACCCAGTCCGTTGGTGTCCTTGGGCATGGCGAGGGTCCGGACCGCGGCTTCCCGGTCCGTGGGCATGGCGTCGAACTTCATGCTTTGGGTTCCCTGAGCGCCGGGGCGCCCCAACCGGCATCCGGCTTGAAGCGGTCGCCGTGCATCTTCGCCATGTCCTGGAGCCGGGCCTGGAGGCGGTCGGCCCCGGCGGCGCGGATGTAGTTGATGGGTCCGCCGCGGAAGGGGGCGAAGCCCGTGCCGAATATGACGCCCGCATCCAGGAGGTCCGTATCGGCCACGACGCCTTCCCGCAGCACCGCTACCGCCTCGTTGAGCATGGGCAGGATCAACCGATCCTGCAGGTCCTGGCTGGCGCCCCTGGCCTTGGACCGGTCCTTCACCGGCTTGCCGTCCTTGTATTTATAGAAACCCTCGCCGGTCTTGCGGCCGAACTTCTTGGCTTCCACGAGCTTCACCAGGCTGTCGGGGATCTTCTTGTTGAACTCCTTGGCGAAGACCTTGGCCACGGACAGGCTCACATCCAGGCCCACGGTGTCGGCGAGCTCCGCCGGGCCCATGGGCATGCCGTAATCCAGCGCCGCCTGGTCGATGGCTTCCAGGGCCACGCCGTCATCGGCTGCCAGCATGGCTTCCATCATGTAGGGCATGAGGATGCGGTTCACGAGGAAGCCGGGTGCGCTCTTCACCGGTACCGCGAGCTTGTCGATGTGACGGCAGAAGGCCAGCGCCTTGGCCACCACTTCCTTGGGCGTGTCGTCTGCGTGGATGACCTCCACCAGCGGCATCTTGGCTACGGGGTTGAAGAAATGCAGGCCCACGAGCCGGGTCGGCTGCTTGAGCACCGTGCGCAGGGTCTCGAGGCGGATGCTCGAGGTGTTGGTGGCTAACACCTCGCCGGGGCCCATGACGGCGTCAAGGCGTTTGTAGAGCTCCTGCTTGGCATTCACGTCCTCGAAGATGGCTTCGATTGCCACATCGGCGTCCTTGGCGCCGTCGCCGGCCACATCCATCTTGAGGCGGCCGATGGCGTTCTGCACCTCGGCGCCTTTGAGCTTCTTTTCGAAGAGCTTCTGGGCACGCACCAGGGCCGGCTGGATGTATTTCTCCTCCCGGTCCTGGAGGGTCACGGTATAGCCGCGTAGCGCACACCAGGCGGCGATGTCGCCACCCATGGTGCCGGCACCCACCACGTGCACATGCTTCAGGTCGAGATCGGATTTCCTGCCCAAGGACTTCAGGCGATCGGTGAGCAGGAAGACCCGCACCAGGTTGCGTGCGGTGTCGTTGAGCATGAGCGTCGCGATGGAATGGGCTTCCTGCACATACATCTCATCGCTGCCGGCATAATGCCGCCACAGGTCGATGATGGCGTAGGGCGCCGGGTAATGTTCGCGCCGCACTTTCGCGGCCACTTGCTTCACCAGTACGCCGGCGATCAAGGGCCGGACAGGCGCGAAGGCCAACAGCTTCTGCAGGAAAGGTGCCTGGCGCTTAGGGCGGCCCGCGAGCACCAGGCGCTTGGCGGTCTCGCGTGCGTCCGCTTCCTTCACCAGGGCGTCCACCAGGCCGATGGCGCGGGCCTCGCGGCCGCGCACGCTGCGCCCGGTCAACATGAAGCTCATGGCGGGCAGCACGCCCACGAGGCGGGTCGAGCGCACCGTGCCGCCGAAGCCCGGGTGGATGCCGAGCTTCACTTCAGGCAGCCCCAGGTTCAACTTGTCGTCGTCCACCGCCACGCGGTAGCGGGCGGCGAGGGAGAGCTCCATGCCGCCGCCCAGGCAGAACCCCTGGATGATGACGGCAGTGGGGAAGGGGAGCTTCTCGAGCTGTTCCAGCACCAGTTGGCCGCCGCGGATGAGTTTGAAAGCGTCGTCCGGGGTCTTGAGGCCGGTGAATTCCTTGATATCGGCGCCGGCAATGAACCCGGATTTCTTGCCGGAATAGATCACCAGGCCCTTGGGCCTGGCCTTCTCCACCTCCGCCAGCCGCTCGCCCAGTTCCCGCATGATGTGGCCCGAGAGCACGTTGGTGCTGGCGTCGGCCTTGTCGAAGCACAGCCAGGCGATGCCGTCCCCGTCCTGTTCGATGCGCCAGTTCTTCTGGTTGGGATTCTCGGCCATGGGGTGCTCCGTTGGATCGTTATATATAGTTGAGGGGCGGTACAGCCATCATAGGAACGGGCGCGGAAGGCTGCAAGGCTGGGCGCTGGGTTTTCATTCCGTGGCGGGTTTGCCGGGGTTGAGTCCCTCGAAGCGGGTGCCGGCGGGGACTCTCAAGAGCCTCGTCCGGATCTCCTGATCCACCCGCGTCATATCCTGGTAGCGGGCGTCATCGGCCCCGGTCTGGGTGCCGTTCAGGGTGCGTTGGATGAAGTTGCGGGCGCCACGCTGCTTCAAGCGGGAGGCCTTCTCGTAGACGTCGAACCAGTCCCCGTCCGCCCGGTCGCCGAAGCGGCGGGCGGCATATTCCCGCAACACGGCCATGCGCACCTCGTTGGCGGCGATGTAGGTGCTGGCTTCATCGTCGCTCTGCAGCATGTCGCTGCTCTGGGCGCGCAACCGTTGCCGGACTTCCGGCGGTAGTTGCAGGATCTCCAGGTTGAGCAGGCGCCGGTCCACGCTGTCCATGAGTTCGCGTCGCAGCATCAATAAAGGGGACTTGTCGGCCTTGAGCGCCATCTCGAACTCCAGCAGGTTGCTGTGCACGGATGTGCGCACGGCTTGATTGAGGTGCTCGAGCAGCCCGAACCGCCGGGCACGCTCCTTGACGCCGAGCGATCCCAAGTCCATCCAGGACAGCCAGACCTGCTCCATACGCACGAAGCGGGACAGCAGACGCCGGCCCAGCTTGCGCCCTTGCAACACGAGGAGTGCGGCCGCCGCCACCAGTATCAGGAAGCCGGTGAAGGCCTGCCAGCTCATTCAGTGCGTCCTCCGCACTTCGAAATCACAGACCAGGGGCAGGTGGTCGGAATAGCGCACTTGGGGCAGCTCGAAGCGCGTCGCTTCGATGCCAGGGCCGTAGAGGATGAAATCCAGCTGCCTGCTGGGGCGGTTGCTTGGCCAGGAAGGCAGGTTGCCGGTGTTGGCGCTGCTCAGGCCCGCGGTCTCCTGGAAATGCCGGATCTCATGGTCGCCATGGAGGGTGTTGAAGTCCCCGGCCACGACCACCGGTTTGTGGGAGTCCTTGATCAGGGAGAGGAGATGGTGCATCTGATGGTGCCTATGGCTGTGACGGAGCGAGAGATGCACGAGGAACAGGCGCACCCGCTCCAATTCCAGTTCCATGATAAGCCGCTTGATGCCGAGGTCAAAGTAATGGCAGCGCTGCACGGCCTCCGGGTATCGGGTCAGGAAGGCATTGCCCTGCTTGCGCACGATGGGCAGCCGCTGGTTGAGCGACCGCAGGCCGTACTTGTTCTGATAACCCGGCGCGTGGCCCAGGGCACGGGCTATGGCTTCCGCCTGGTTGATGGCGGAGGCGCGCACCGAACCCAAGTCCACTTCCACCAGGCCGGCGATGTCGGGTGACTGGGAGCGGATGAAGTCGGTGATGCGCGCCAGGTTGCGGCTGGTGTTACGCAAGTAGCCGGCACCCGGCACCGGCAGGTGGAAACCCGCGCCTGCACCCGTCGCGTAGCGTATGTTGTAGAGCAGCAGTCGCAAGGGGGTAGGGGAGTTAGAATCTGCCCAACACTATACCAGTCCGTCCCCGCTCCATGGCGACACGCGCCAAAACCATACGAAAAGCGCAGCATGCAGGCCGTCGCCGGGTCTACACGGAGGGAGACCGCCTGTACGCGGCCATGCTGGCGGCGATCCGCACGGCGCGCCGCCGCATCAAGCTCGAGAGCTATATCTTCGCGGACGACGAGATCGGCCGGCGCTTCATCGCCGCACTCGGCGAGCGGGCCGCCCAGGGCGTCACGGTGCAGGTGCACCTGGACGCCGCCGGCTCCTTCTTCTGGGGGCCGCGAGCGGTACAGAGGGCCTTGGTGCAGGCCGGGGCCCAGTTCCGCTGGTTCCATCGCTGGAGCTGGCGGGCGCCGTTGCGCTACAACCGGCGCAATCACCGTAAGCTCCTGGTGGTGGACGGAGAGACGGGGTTCTTCGGCGGGTTCAATATCCACCGCGAGAATTCCCGCCTGCTCTATGGGGAGGCGCGCTGGCGCGACACCCACCTGGAAGTGGACGGTACCATGGCAAGGGACCTGGAGACCCTGTTCGACGCTCTCTGGCAGCGCCGGCAGCGTCGGAGTCCCGTGACCATCACCTCCGGGGGCAACGAGCTCATCACCAACTATTCACGGCGCGGCCGGCAGTTCCTGCACAGCCTGTTCACGGCCCGCTTTGCCACGGCCAGGAAGAGCATCCACCTCACCACCCCGTATTTCGTACCGGACTACCGCACCCGGCGCGGCCTGATGCGCGCCGCGCAGCGGGGAGTGGATGTGCGCTTGCTGGTGCCAAGCAAGAGCAACGAGTGGCTGGCCCAGTGGGCGGCGTATGCGGCCTACGCCAACCTGTTGGCGGCGGGGGTGCATATCCATGAATACCTGCCGCGCATGCTGCATGCGAAGACCTTGGTGGTGGACGAGGACTGGAGCAGCGTGGGCACGGCCAACCTGGATTACCGCAGCTTCTTCCTGAACTATGAGCTCAACTTGGCGAGCCAGGACTCGACCCTGGTACGGACCCTGGAACGGCAATTCCGGCAGGATCTCAAGGAATCGGAGCAGGTGAAACCGCGGCGCTGGGCTCGGCGCTCCTGGCTGCTCAGGCCCCTGGAAGTAATAGGTTGGGCGGGGCGTCATTGGCTATGAACGCAAAATCCCCGCGCAGCACACTCGTCATCGGCGGCGGCATCATCGGCGTCACCACAGCCTGGTACCTGGCGGAACGCGGCGTCGCCGTCACGCTGCTGGAGCGGCGCGAGGCCGCGGCCTTGGAGACCAGCTACGCCAACGGCGGGCTCGTGACGCCGAGCCAGTCCGATCCCTGGAATGGACCGGGCACGGTCACCCATCTCATCAAGTGGTTCGGACGCGAGGACTCACCCTTGCTATTGCGCATGCGAGCGCTTCCCGGGATGTGGCGCTGGGGGCTCAGGTTCCTGCTGGCTTCGCGTGCGGGACCCTGGTGGCATGCCACGGAAGCGAACCTGAGGCTCGGTCTCTACAGCGCCGACTGCCTCACGATGCTACGGGAGCGGTTACGGCTCGAATACGATTCTCTGAACGCCGGCACGCTCAAGGTATTCAGGGATGGATACGCTTTCGAACGCTCCGTGGCGCTCGCCGAGGCGCTCTCAGCCCAGGGTCTGAGCCATCGCGCCTTGGGTCCGGCGGATGCGGCGCGGCTCGAGCCGCTGCTGGAGCCGGTGCAGGGGCAGCTCGCTGGTGCGATCCATTATCCGAAAGACGCGAGTGGGGATGCGCAGGCATTCACCCGGCAGCTCGAGCGTAAGGCCCGGGGCGCGGGCGTGGAATTCCGTTACGGCACCGAAGTGACAGGCCTGCGGCGTGACTCCAAGCGTATCGGGGCTGTTATCACCCCAGGCGGCGAACTTGAAGCGGAGAGCTATGTGCTGGCCGCCGGAAACGCCTCGCCGGCCCTGCTGGCTACCGTTGGACTCCCGCTGCCCATGTATCCGGTAAAGGGTTATTCCATCACCGTGCCGGCGGCAGAATGGACGCAACTCCTCGGTGTACCGCTGGTGGACTTCGAGCACAAGACCGTACTCACCCCTCTGGGGGCGCGTCTGCGCATCGCCGGGACGGCGGAATTCAATGGTTTCGATACGTCCCTGAATCCGCGGCGCGGTGCCAGTATCCTGAGACGCGCCCTGGCCCTGGTGCCGGCGCTCGCGGCCCAGGTGGACGTCGCCAGGGTGGAGCACTGGGCGGGCTTGAGGCCCATGACCGCCGACGGTCCGCCGGTGTTAGGTGCCACGCCTCTCCAGAATCTCTTCCTCAACACGGGTCATGGCCCCCTGGGATGGACCCTGGCGGCCGGTTCCGGGCGCGTGGTGGCCGACCTCGTGGTGGGGCGAAGACCCGAGATCGATCTCAAGGGGCTCGACTATGGGCGTTACACGCGCTGAGCGCAGTCCTGAACTCAGTCCAGAAATACCCCGTGTGCGAAGCAATCCCGGCTGTCCTGGGGTGGCGAGCGCGGGCTTAGCGCGGTGTAAACTCAGTCCCTGGTTTACCGGCGGGGACCGGCACAGGGACGGGGTAGGGGCCATGGCTCCGATGGGGCGCTGCCCCGGAGGGCTGGATCGAGGGTCTTACATATTCGCGCAAGGTTGCGTACTTCCCGCGCCGGCAGTTCAGGGCTGCTGCAGGGGCGGGCATGGCGAAAGAAGCTTTCAATCCAAACGACACCACCACGTTCATCCGCAATGCGCTCGAGAAGCAGCGCAAATCCAAAGCCGACTTCAGCAGCGAACTGAAACAGGCAGCGCGCTTGCACGCACGCGCCCGCGGTTGCCTCAACCTGGTGTTCCGCGATTGCTATGCCGGGCGGCCGGTCAACGTGGATCCGCTCAAGGACATGGTCTCCGACATCCACCATGCCATGGCCGAGAGCCCGAACTCGCTGCTGCTCATCACCAACCTGCAGATACCCCAGGAACACGACGCCTGCCACAGCTTCAACACCGCCGTGCTCGCCATGCATCTCGGCCAACATCTCGGCGTGAACCGCGGTGAACTCATGGCGCTCGGTTTGGGCGGCATCCTCCACGATCTCGGCAAGACCCGCATCCCGCCGCTGATGCTCGTCAAGACGGCGAAGCTCACCGACGAGGAGCGCGCCGTAGTACGCAAGCACGCCGACGACGGCTACGCCGCCCTGCGGGCCACCGGGCAACTCACCAGCAACGTGCTCGACATCGTGCGTTACCACCACGAGCGGACGGACGGTAACGGTTACCCCCTCGGGCTGGAAGGCGCCAGCGTTCCGGAGCTGGCACGCATGGTGGCCCTGGTGGATGCCTACGACAGCCTCACCGGCGGTTACGGCTACCGCCAGCCCATGACCCCCACCGCGGCATTGCAGCTGCTGCACAACGACTCCGGGGAAGAGTACGGCAGCGAGCTGGTCGAAGAGCTCATCCGCTGCCTAGGCATCTATCCCATCGGGAGTCTGGTGACGCTCAACTCCGGGGCCCATGTGATGGTGATCGCTTCCAACCCCGGTGCGCGTCTGAAACCGAAGGTGCTGCAGGTGTGCGACGAGGAGGGCAAGTTCGAGAAGCCCCGACCCCTGTTCGACCTCTCCCGCTACAGCGAAGAGGAGATCAGCGCCAAGTGGGGCATCAACGAGCTGGCGGACCCCATCGACCTCGACATAGACCTGCCGCAGATCGTGGTGGAAGAGACCCTGCACTGAAATCTGTCCTCCATCCGTCTTGTGACGGACGGATTTCACCCTTTGCCCTCAAGTACTTGCCCGTGCCGCGCCTGCCGCGGCATTGGGCTTGAGCGTCCGCTTAGGTAGAATCAGCTAGAAATCCGTCCCGGAAGGCACCTGAGCTCCGCTCGTCTGCGGCACCAGCGCCTCCGTCCTCAAGCCGGAATCAAGGGGTCCCAAGGAACATGCGGCGCAAGGTAAACGTAAGCGAGCTCGCTATCGGCATGTACGTGGCCGAGCTGGACAAGCCTTGGGAGCAGAGCTCCTTCCTGTTCCAGGGTTTCGAGATCGAGACCGATGAGGATCTGGCCAAGCTCAAGGAAGAGTGCCGGACCGTCGTGATCGAGGAGACCGAGGCTTCCAAGGCGGCCGTGGCCAAGGCCACCGCCGCCCGCCCCGCGGCACCCGTGGTCAGCACCACCATCACCAGCCGTTCCAGCCCGGATACCAGCCCCCTCAAGAAGGAGATCAAGGAGGTCGTCCAGGCCCAGAGCGCCGCCAAGACCAACCTCACGCGCGTCATGGAGGACGTGCGCATGGGCAAGAGCCTGGACACCAAGGACACCAAGACCGCGGTGACCCAGATGGTGAGTGCCATCAGCGCCAGCCCCAATTCCATGCTTTGGCTCGCTAACCTGCAGCAGCGCCACGAGCGCACCGCCAGCCACTGCCTCAACACCTCCATACTGAGCATCGCCTTCGGCAAGCACATCGGGCTTTCCGACGTGGACCTCAACATACTGGGGCAGGGGGCCATGCTGCATGACATCGGCAAGGTGCGGGTACCACCCCAGATCCTGGACAAGGCTGCACCGCTGACGGAAGAGGAACGCCAGCTGGTGCGCAAGCATCCGGTGGACGGCGAAGCGGTGCTCAAGCTCACCCGCCAGCTGCCGGACAAGGTGCTGGAGATCGTGCGTGGGCATCACGAGCGGCTGGACGGCAAGGGCTATCCCGACGGGCTCGCCGGCGACTCGGTGCCGCTCGGCGCCCGGATCGTGGGGCTGGTGGACACCTACGAGAGTCTGACCAGCGATTCCCCGTACCGGCCGGCGAGCACCGCGGCCGATGCGCTGCGGGTGCTGCGCACCGAGGGCGCGGAAGCCTATGGCAAGGACCTGGTGCAGGAATTCATCCGTTGCCTGGGTATCTATCCCATCGGCAGCCTGGTGGAATGCAACAACGGCGCCCTGGCGGTGGTGGTGTCCTCCACGCCCGCCTCGCGCCTCAAGCCCGTGATCATGGTGGTGCGAGACGAGCGCGGCAAGGAGACCCGCCCGCGCATGCTGCTGAGCCTCGCCACCATGAACGACGAACTCGTGACCCGCTGGGGCATCAAGGGCAACGCCGATCCACGCAAGCACCAGCTCGACCTGCCGGGTATCATCGCGGAAGAAGCCGGGATCTGACGCGGCTCAGGATCCTGCAGCAGTGCGCCGTGGACTGTGACTCTCATTCCTCACGGTCGGCGGCATATCACGCTACGTAATACATCGCTTATTCGAA
>DASYZF010000202.1:0-2299 GCA_035946515.1 Gammaproteobacteria bacterium
CAACGAGCAGGTGGACCGCTCCTTCCGCTGGGGCATGACCTGGTTCATCTTCTCCGAGGTGATGTTCTTCGCGGCGTTCTTCGGCGCGCTGTTCTACGCCCGTACCTTCGCGCTGCCGTGGCTCGGCGGCGAGGGCAAGCACCTCTTCACCAACCTGCTGCTGTGGCACAAGTACGAGCCGAACTGGCCCACCAACGGCCCGGGGGACGTGGGCGGCACGTTCAAGTCCATGGAGGCGCTAGGCATCCCGGCGCTCAACACCGCCATCCTGCTGACCTCCGGCCTGACCGTGACCATCGCCCACTGGGCGCTGAAGAGCGGCGACCGCAGGAAGCTCTGCCTGTTCCTGCTGTTCACCGTGCTCCTGGGTTTCAGCTTCGTAGTGCTGCAGGGCCACGAGTACCTGGACGCCTATACCAAGCAGAACCTGACCTTAGGCAGCGGCATCTACGGCACCACCTTCTTCATGCTGACGGGCTTCCACGGCCTGCACGTCACCATCGGCGCCATCATGCTGACGGTGATCCTGCTGCGCTCCCTGAAGGGTCACTTCAAGCCGGACCATCACTTCGCCTTCGAGGCGGTGTCCTGGTACTGGCACTTCGTGGACGTGGTGTGGCTCGGCCTCTACGTCTTCGTCTATTGGCTGTGAGCCGATAGAGGGCAAGGTATTGCCAGAAGCGCCGCGTCAGCGGCGCTTCTTCTTTGGAAGATTGTCAGGGGTGTGTGGCGTTGGGCTGTATGATGCCCGTCAAGTATGCGATGACGAGCAGGGCGAACAACAGCAGCGACAGACCGATGCGTATGCTCAAGGCTTTCACGCTGCGGGTGGAGCGCCCCCGGTCCCTGACCATGAAATACATGCCCGAGAACAGGCTCCCGAGGATGGCGATGAGGACCAGGATGATGATCAGGTGTGGCAGCATGGGCGCGTCCCCGGTTGGAGCGGGGCACGGTAACATCCCCGCGTGAACGCAGGCAAATCCCGCTTCCGCCCGGGCTTGTGGCCGACCCTAGCCATGCTGGTGCTCTGCGCCCTGTTCCTGCGCCTGGCGCTCTGGCAATGGGACCGGGCCGCCTACAAGCGCGGCCTGCTCGCGGCTTACAGCACGCAGATGGCGCGCAAACCCGTGTCCCTCAACGCGCTCTTGCAGGATCCGACGCTCGAGAGCTTCCCCCAGTATCTCAAGGTGGATGTGGACGGTGCCTACGACGGCGGCCGCCAGTTGCTCCTGGAAGACATGACCCATGAGGGCGCGGTGGGTTACGAAGTGCTGACGCCCTTCCAGCTCTCGGGCAGCGGTTACCTTTTGCTGGTGGACCGGGGTTGGGTGCCGGCCACGGCCAGCGGGGCTGCGCCGGACATCGCCGTGAGCGGCGGCGCGCGCCAGATCCAGGGCGTGCTGGGTACGCTGCCGGTGGCGGGTCTGAACCTGGGTAAGGGCGCGCCGCCGAACCCGGGCTGGCCCAAGACCCTGTTCTATCCCCAGGCCCACGACGTGAAGCTCCTCTACGGCGACAAGCTCATGGCGCCCATCCTGCATCTGGACGCGGCCCAGGCCGAGGGTTACGTGCGCGAGTTCAGGCCGGACGTGGGCTTCCCGCCGGAACGGCATCTCGGCTATGCCTTCCAGTGGGTGATGCTGGCGGCGGCGGTGTTCGCCGTGTGGCTGGTGGTGAACCTCAAGGCCGGGCGCAAGCGCGAGGCAGCGAAGTGATGGACGAGCAGACCAAACGATCGAACCGCCGCACCCTGCTGTTGATGCTCCTGGTGTTCCTGGCGCCTGCCCTGGGCTCGTGGCTGCTCTACACCGGCGTGTTCCATCTCAACCTGGGCACCACCAACAAGGGCGAATTCGTGCAGCCGCCGCGACAGATCGACACCGCGGGCCTCACGCTGCCCCAGGATTACTTCGCCCATCACCTGACGCTCGTGTACGTGAGCGGGCCTGAGTGCAACGCCGACTGCCTGCATGCCCTGGACGTGATGCGCGTCACCGAGCTCGCCCTGGGCGAACAGATGCCCTCGTCCCAACGGCTCTATCTCGCTGACGGCAAGCCCAATGCGGCCGCGTCCAGGGCGGATCCCGCGATCACGGCGGCGGACGCTTCCGGGCATGAGGCGCTGAAGGCTTTCGACGGCGCCGAGGCCCCGAAATACATCTACCTCGTGGAGCGCAACGGCTACGTGGTGCTGCGCTATTCCCTGGCCCAGGACCCCAAGTTCATTCTGCAGGACATGCGCCATCTCCTTGGCGCCGGTGAAGGCTGATGTCAAAAGCTGCTGCGCTCGGCATGG
>DASYZF010000203.1:0-15977 GCA_035946515.1 Gammaproteobacteria bacterium
GTGGCGGGCGCCCCGTCCACCTACACGGACGCCTTCAAGGAGTTGGATGCGGCGGCGGGCTATGCCATCAACAGCTACCTGACCGTGAACCTGAATGCGATCAACATGCTGAACTCCACGTACTACCAGTACTTGGGCAGCAAGACCCAGCTCGCGCAGGAGTACAAGACGGGCCGTCAGTACGTGGTGAGCCTCAACGCCAAGTTCTGAGGTGATGACATACGGGAACCGGGAGCGTTCCTAGAGCGGATACCCCGGCCGGCGGCGGAACCCCGCCGGCCGGGGATTCCTAAAGGGCTCCGGGCACCTTCGCTACCCCCAAGCAGAGGCAGAGCGCTACTATCCCGGCTCGAAGCCGGGCATCCCGCCCGCGCGGACTCTAGAGGCTCAAGATGCAGCTTGGCATGATCGGCCTGGGCAGGATGGGCGCCGGCATGGCGAGGCGCCTGATGCGGCAGGGCCACACCTGTGTGGTCTATGACGCCCACGCCGAAGCAGCCCGGGCCCTGCGGCAGGAAGGCGCCGTCGCCGCCGATTCCCTGAGTGACCTGGTACGCAAGCTCGAGCCGCCCCGCACCGTCTGGATCATGCTGCCGGCGGCGGCGGTGGGCGGCACCGTGGCGGCGCTGGAAGGACTGCTCGCCCCGGGCGATATCGTCGTGGACGGCGGCAACTCCCATTACCGGGAAGATATGGCGCGCGCCGCGTTCCTGAAGTCCAAGGGCATCCACTACGTGGACGTGGGCACAAGCGGGGGGGTGTGGGGCCTCGCGGAAGGTTTCTGTCTCATGATCGGCGGTGAGGATGCCGTGGTCCGGCATCTCGACCCCCTCTTCGCCGCGCTCGCACCGGGCTTGGGCACCATACCGCGCACTCCCGGGCGGCAAGGGCAGTCCGGAACCGCCGAGCAGGGCTACCTGCACTGTGGTGGCGCGGGCGCCGGCCACTTCGTGAAGATGGTCCACAACGGCATCGAATACGGGATCATGCAAGCCTATGCCGAAGGCCTCAACGTCCTGCGCCATGCCGGTGCCGGCAAAGCGACGCGCAGCGCGGACGCGGAGACCGCGCCCCTCGCCAACCCCAAGGACTACCGCTACGAATTCGACGTGGGAGAGATAGCCGAGGTCTGGCGCCGCGGCAGCGTGATCCACTCCTGGCTCCTGGATCTCGCCGCCCACGCCCTGCACGCGGACCCCGGCCTCGAGGCTTTCCGCAGCGAGGTCTCCGATTCCGGCGAAGGCCGCTGGACGCTGCAGGCGGCCGTCGACACTTCCGTGCCCGTGCCGGTGTTGAGCGCCGCGGTCTATGCGCGCTTCGCCTCCCGCGGCGAGGACGATTTCGCCAACCGCCTGCTCTCGGCCCTGCGTGCCGGGTTCGGCGGCCATGCCGTGGACAAGAAATGACGCAAGCCGGGCTCAAGCTGGAACCCCGCGTGTTCCCGGATGCGGAGGGGGGCTGCAAGGCGGCGGCGGTGTTCATCGCTGCCGCCGCGCGGCGTGTCCTGGAGAAGCAGGATCGCTATCTCTTGGCCCTGAGCGGCGGCCGCACCCCGGGGCGCATGTTCAACCATCTCGCCACCGAGCGCCTATCTTGGACCCGCGTGCATCTCCTGCAGGCGGACGAGCGGGTGGCGCCGGCGGATACCCCCGAGCGCAGCCTCACGAACCTGAAGCTCAACCTGCTCATGCAGGGCGAGCACCCGAGACCCATGCTCCATCCCATGCCCGTGGAGATGGCGGACCTGGAGGCCGGTGCGCGCGCTTATGCGCATACCTTGGAGCAACTGGGCGGTACGCCGCCGGTGCTGGACTTGGTGCAGCTCGGTCTCGGTGCCGACGGCCATACCGCGTCCCTGGTGCCGGGCGATGCCGCTACCCGGGTGAGCGACCGGGACGTGGCCGTGACCGGTCCTTATAAGGGCTGCAGCCGCATGACCCTCACCTTCCCCCTCATCAACCGTGCCCGGGCCGTGGTCTGGCTCGTGACAGGCGGCGAGAAGGCCGAGATGTTGGCCCGGCTCGCCGCCGGCGATGCGTCCGTGCCCGCCGGCCGCATCCAGCGGGAGCGGGCGGTGGTGTTCGCGGACGCTGATGCGGCTTCCCTCCTCTAAACCCGGTGTTTTCGCCGCGAGGCTCCGTCGTCGCCCCTCAAAATAGGGTTTTCCCTGACCCCGGATTGCGGATTCCCCGGATAGGGTCCGCCGTTGCCCTATGGCCTAATGTCGCCACCCCGGGGACACCCGGCCTCAAACGAACCATCGCAGGGAGAGTCAGATGTTCGACAGCAACACCAGCATGGATGCCGGCGGAGAAGCTCAGCGCATGGATGCCCCGATCACGGTGTTCGTGAACCGGGCCGGTTTCGAGCGCGGCATCAGCAGGATGCTGAGCCGGGGTACGGGCGAAGGCGTGATGCTGCACCTCACGCTGCGGAGCCAGGATGGCCACACCGGCTGCGTGGGGCGCAAGCTCCTCAACCTCGCGGGCAACACCCTCAGGGTCGCGATGCGCAGCGGCGCTGCCGTCTACCTGGGCAACGCCGAGTTCGCCGTGTTCCTGCAGGACGCGGGTGTTCGGGAGGCGGCAGCTTATGCCCGCACCGTGATCCAGATCATCGACCGCCTGCGGGTGACGTGGGACCACGAAGCGCTGTCGGTTCAGGCTTCTATCGGCGGCGTCATGGCCGGCGACGCCCAGGACGGGGCCGCTTTGCTGGATCAGGCCGTCGCCGCCGGCGAGCACGCCCGGGCCAAGCTCGGCTGCAAGATGTATATCCTGTACGCGCAAGAGCCGCTACCCGCGCTGCGGCAGTTTGCTCCGGCCAGCACAGTTGCGTTCCCGGCTTGAGATCCGCTCAGCGCCACTATTAGGCGTCTAGGCATCCGGATTCATCGGCCGGATTCGCATGGCCGCAACAGCGCCGGCCGGAAACTTACCGCGCCGTTCCCCTGTCCTAATCCCTGCATCTGCTATACAAGAGATGCCTGTACCCGATGTCCGGGACATCAACGGAGGAGGGGATGATGCGCATCGCGAGCGTGGGGCATGCGGTCTTTGCGGCGGTCTTCATCTTCATCGGCCTGCTCGGCCTCATCAGGAACGACTATGGGCTTGTGTGGTATGCGGTGCCCAAGGACTTCCCGGTACGCGAACTCTTCCCCTACCTCTATTCCCTGATCTCGCTGGCCGCCGGCCTCGGCCTCCTGTGGCGGCGCACCGCCGCTCCTGCCGCGCGCCTGGCCCTGGTCTATGTGTTGGCATGGATGGTGCTGTTCAAGCTCCGTTACATCCTGATGCATGCCGGTACCGAGGTCTATTACGAAAGCTGGGGCGAGACCGCGGTGCAGGTGGCGGCCGCCTGGGTCCTGTATGTCTGGTTCGCGGATGACTGGGACAAGCGGCACCTCGCCTTTGCCACCGGCGACCGGGGTTTGCGCATCGCCCGGGTGATCTACGGCCTCGCCATGATCGCCTTCGGCCTGTCCCATTTCGCGTATCTCGACAACACCGCTTCCCTGGTGCCGGGCTGGTTGCCGGGGCATGTGTACTGGGCGTATTTCACTGGCTCTGCCTATCTCGCGGCGGGCGTCGCCGTGCTCGTGGGCCTCTACGCTCGGCTCGCCGCCGCGCTCTCGGCGGTCCAGATGGGCGGTTTCACGCTGCTCGTCTGGGTGCCGGTGGTGGCGAAGGGCACCAACGACCCGTCCATGTGGGGCGAGTTCGTGGTCTCCATGGCCTTGACCGCCAGCGGCTGGGTGATGGCGGATTCATACCGCGGCATGGGATGGTTCGCGGTGGGCAAGCGCTAGCGCGGCGGCGGGATGTGCGACGGGCGGCGAACGCTCAGCGTACCTTGCACATCCCCGGTTGGTCCAGGCCCAGGCGTTCTTTCACGAGCGCGCTGCGCGCCTTGGCGAAGTAGTCCACGTAGCCGAGCCGCAAGCCGATGGCCAGCATGGCGGCGATGGCCAGCACGATGCCGGCCGCCACGATCTCTGGATGCCGCAGCAACTCGCCGATGTGCTGGCCGGGTTGCGGGAAGTCCACCGGCTTGCCGAGCCAGCCCAGGGTCACCGCGGTCCAGAAGACACCGAGCGGCACGCTGATGAAGCCGAAGCCGAGAGCCCGCGACAGCACCCGGAGCACGTTGCGGGCCTGTGCCTGCCAGAGAAGGCGGTTGGAACGCACGTCGGCCACGATCACGGCCCAATCCTCTTCCGAGATCTCGCCCACCAGGTAGCGGCCGATATAGACCGGGCGCATCCTCTCCTGGATCGTCTCCACCTCAGACATGCCGGTCCTCCTATCTCGATGGTCTGGCGCAGGGATGGTCCACGCGCCGCGTGCTTTCTGACTGTCGGATCGCTGGAAGCTTGCGGGAAAGCTGGCTGGATCAAGGAAGCCGTGGCATCCGACGCCACGCTTCAATTTAACACCTGATTATCGGCGCTTGTCAAAGCAAAAATGATGCCGCGCGGAGCGGGTATTCACAGCGGACTGTTGCTGAATGTAACCATCTGCGACAAGTGTGACCCGTCACCGGAATGCATGCATATGCAGAGGCGAACCACTGCGTCGCGTGCCACGTTACCGCGTGCGTTGCTTCTTGCGTTGACGCCGCCGGAATCCGGCCGCCTTGGCCTTGTTCCCGCACGCCGACATGGAGCACCACTGCCGGTCACCCCGGCGTGAGGTGTCGATGAAGTAGAGCGTGCAGGTGGGCGACTGGCACTGCCGGATGAGTCCGGCATCATCGCCACCGAAGAGCTGCACCGCCTCCCGCGCCAGGGTGACGAGCAACGCAGCGGCGGGCCCAACCAGTTTCAGGCTGCCATCGTCCCCCAGCTGCGGTAGGGCCGGCGTACCGGCGGCGATTCCATTCAAGCGGTCTCGCGCCGCCTTGGCTTCGCTCCCGCTGCGTGTCCCGGCCAAGACGTAGATCGCCTCGCGCAGGATCCGCGCGATAGCCAGGTCCTCGGCGCTCACCTCGGGGGTCGAGGCCGCCAGGCCCGCCGACACCAGCCAGCAGGCCAGGTCCGCGGGCGCGGCGAGCAGCTCCCGCGGTTGGGGGCTGAGCCTCGCTTGCAGGGTGGCCGGCAGGTCGATGACGTTGGCACCGCCCCGGAAGCGGAAACCGTCCCGGTCCTCGGGTAGGGCTTGGGTACTCACGTAACCTATTTGACAGGTTTCTGGAGAAATGGCAAGCTCTTAAATAACCTCATAAACAGGTTACTAGGAGTCTAGCCATGATTTACCAGAGATTGCCAAACATCCTGTATGCCCTCTCACTCGTGCTCGCGGGGCTCGGGACCGCCCACGCCGAGGATCTGGCCTCCCTCAAGGGGACCTGGATCATGGTCTCCGCCTACGAGATCCATGCGGATGGCAGCCGCACCACCAACTACGGGGAGCACCCCGATGGCTTGTTCATCGTCGATGCCGCCGGCCGCTACAGCATGCAGATTTTCAGGGTCGGGCGCCCGGTGTTCGCCAGCGGCGACAAGGCACGTGGGACCCCGGATGAATACCGCGCCGCGCTGATGGGCATCAGCACCCACATCGGCAAGGTGAGCATCGATGCGTCGCACCATCAACTGGTCTTCGACGTGGAGGCTTCCTCCTTCCCCAACTGGGAGGGCAAGCGCCAGGTACGGGATTACACCTTCGAGAAGGGGGTGCTGAGCTACGCGGTCCCGGCGAGCGCCTCCGGCAGCGGGACCACTGCCTATTCGGTCTGGCGCCGCGCGGGCGATTGAAAGCCGGGCGGCAGGGCCGCCGCTCTTAAGGCTGCGGCGTGCCTCGCTGCCCGAATCCCGAGATGAGCGCGTCGAGCAGGGAAGCCTGCGGGTCGTCTTCCCCCAGCTCCCAGATCACCGCGCCCTTGAGGCCTCGTGCCCCGATGAAGCTGGCCTTTAGCCCTAAGGACTGAGGGCCGTCGTAGGAGAAGAAGACCTGCGTGCCGGCGTTGTAGAGCCAGGGAGCACTGGCGCTCATGCTCCAGTGCCTGGCCCACGCAGGGTCGGTGAGGAACTGCGCGTGCACCGTCTTCCAGGGCGTCTCGTCGAAACCGCCCTGGTACTTGGAATAGAGCCCGGCATCTTGTGTTGAGACGCCGCTGAAGCCGCGGCCGTAGAAGGCCACGCCGAGCATGATCTTGGCGGCGGGTACTCCCTGGTCTTCGAAGTACCGCACCGCGCCATCCAGGTTGTCGCGGCTGCGCTGGGGTTCCGGCGTGGGATCGCGCGGATCCGCATGCAAGGGCGCATTGAAACCGCTGTAGGGACTGAAGATGTTATTCATGTCATAGGTCATGACATTAAGCCAGTCGGCGCTCGCGGCGATGGCCCTGAGGTCGTAGCTGTCGCTGACCGAGTAGGCGCCGCCTTGTTGCCAGGTGCCGGCGGGCACGGCCAGGGTCAGCTCATAGTGACGGTGGTCCTTCACGCCGAGGGCATCCAGCTGCCGCCGCAGTTCCTGCACCAACGAGGTCGCATCGTCCCGATCCTGGGGCCGGGACTTGTTGAGCCCTCCGTGTACCGGGAATTCCCAATCGAGATCGAGGCCGTCGAAACCCTGTTCCGTCACGAACTGCCGGATGCAGCTCGCCGCGAAAGCGGCGCGGGAGGCCGCTGTTAGGGCGAGATCAGAATACTGCGGCGCCTGGCCCCAGCCGCCGATGGATATCAGGTGCAGGCGGGGATGTCCGGCCCGCAATTGCCGAAGCCCGGCGAAGAGCTTGAGCTGCTCGGTCGTGGGCGGCGCGCAGAGATCGTGGTCGTCCGGCTCGCCGAAGGCATAGAAGAGGTAATCCAGCTTGCCGGCTGGCAGGTTCAAGACCGGCGCGCTGCCGTCGTAATACGCGGCGATCTCCGGCGCCGCTGCTTGGGCGGAAGAGACCGTGGATAGGGCGATGCCCAGACAGATCGCCGGCCAGAAGGGGAGGGGGGAATGTGCTTTGAGCATGTACTGATTATAAGTCGCGGGCCCACAGGGTTCGCGGCACTGCCGCGAACGCCCGCACGGGATGTGCGGGCCGGTCATGTCACCAGGGATGGGTGATGCCGCAGAGGATTCGACGTAGTGATTGTTTGGTGGGGCCACTAGGGTTCGAAGCGAAGCTTCGAACGGGTATACCGGGATGTATACCCTGGACTTCCACGCGGAGCGGGAAGCGGAGTGTGAAAGCGGACCCTTGGGGTCGAGTGGCCGTTGTAACTCAGATTGACCGAAACGGTCAATTTTGGATAACAAACAAATAGCAGTAAACCTCAAGTCAGGCAACGGCTTAAAGTTTTACACCTTAACTTTGGTGCGCTTTAGCTTTCGATACTTTTGACTCTTTCGGCTTCCACCTGCCGTCGATCGGACCCGCATCACCTTTCTCTTTTAAGATCTACCGACGGCGATGGCTGCGGCGATACCCTGTAACAGTGCGGCAGGGGAAGGCGGACATCCCGGAATCTCCACATCGACCGGGATCACGTCCGCAACCCGGCCGCACACGGCATAACTCGGGCAGAAAACCCCGCGCCCGCTACCGCAGTCGCCGACAGCGACTACCAGTTTCGGCTCCGGAGTCGCTTCGTATACTCGTTTTAGCGCGCTGACCATGTTCTTGGAGACGGGTCCGGTGACCAGGAGCATGTCGGCATGACGGGGACTGGCAACGAATTTGATCCCGGCTCCTTCCAGGTTGTAATAGGGGTTGGTGAGGGCGTGGATTTCCAGCTCGCAGCCGTTGCAGGATCCTGCGTCGACATGACGGATACACAGGGCCCTGCCCAGGGTCGCCAGGATGCGCGCTTCGATCTCACTGCGTAGGCGCCACTGGCCTTCGGCCGCCGGCATGGGCTCGGACACGATACCGACGCTGGCAATTTTCTTTAGTGTTCGCAGCATGCGTTATTGCTCACTCAAATGTCGTGGCCGCTATACGACAAGTTGAAAGATTTATTGATTAGCGGGAAATCCGGGACGATGTTGCCGATGATGGCGTGCTCCAGTACCGGCCAGTTCTGCCAGGACGGGTCGTGCGGATGGCAGCGGCGGATGCCCCCTGTCTCGGTCATCTCGAGCGCCACGAATACTGGTCCGCGCCAGCCCTCGATCCATCCGAGACCTAACCGTCCTGCAGTCGGCGCCGCCCGGGGCGCCAGTATGTCGCCTATCGGCAGCTCATCGAGGATCGCCTCGCAAAGAAGTAGGGATTCATTCAGCTCGTCGAAGCGGACTGCGACCCTGGCTGCCACGTCGCCTTCGAGCCGGCCGCACATGCGTACCTCGAGCTGATCGTAGGGGGGGTGGGGATGGTCGGTACGTAGGTCCCAGGCTTGGCCGCTGGCGCGCCCCGCAAGCCCGATAAGACCCAGCTTCCTCGCCAACCCCGGTTCCACCCGACCGGCGCCCACGAAGCGGTCCTGCAGCCCCGCGTGGTCGTCGTATATCTCACGCAGGACTTGAATCTCCGCTCGGAGCGGCGATATATCCGCCTTCAGTGCGCGCCGTTGGGTATCGTCGAAATCGGTCGCTATACCGCCGGGGGTGATCACGTCCATTGGATAGCGGGCTCCTACGGCGCGCTCGTTGGCGCGCAACAGGTCTTCCTTGAGCCTCGAGAACTGCGCGAGCCCCACGCCGAACCCCGCGTCGTTCCCCAACGCGCCGAGGTCGCCGAGATGGTTGGCGATGCGTTCCCGCTCCAGCCACAGGGCGCGCAACCATAGAGCTCGCGGCGGGGGCGTCGTGCCGCTGAGACTCTCGGCGGCCATGCAATAGGCCCAGGAGAAAGCTACAGCTGAATCACCTGATACCCGGGCCGCCAACCGCTGGCCGGCTTCGACGGCCATCCCCTGGAATCGCCGCTCGATGCCCTTGTGTGTGTATCCGAGGCGTTCCTCCAGTCTCAGTACCTTCTCACCGACGACCGAGAACCGGAAATGACCCGGCTCAATCGTGCCTGCGTGTACCGGGCCGACGGCGATCTCGTGAACGCCATCACCTCGTACAGGTACAAACGCGTAGTGCTCATCTCTGATGGCTGCAGATTCTGGAGGATGCGAGTCTTTGCGCAAGGGGAAATAGTCCATAGGCCAGGCCGCATGCCGCAGCCACGGGCGGGTATCACCGCTCCAGCTTTTCAGCCCCAACAGGTCGTCGACCGCGCGCTGCATGCGGTCGGCAGCCGGGAAGATCTCTGCCAGGTTCGGATAGCCATCGTCCTCGTTTGTTATCGGCAGTTCGACAATGACGAGGCCTTGCGCATCCTGGAGGGCAACGCGCAGCAGATAACCCGATCCGCTGTCCCGTTCGTCGGATGCCCACAGGGCCTGTAGCAGGCCGCCCTCGGTGAGGGCTTCCTGGCAAACAGCCCTGAACTGTTCCGGATTGACCCGGATCGTACGTGCGGGTACGGCACCCGGCAGTTCTTGCGCGGTCAGGCCTAGTTTCACCAGGTCCATGGCGGTCACCCGATCAACAGTGCTGCCTCGCGGTACCACTCCGCGAGGTAGGGCGGCATATAGAGGCCCAGCATGAGCACGAGCGTCATGTGGGTGAATACCGGCACCAGAGAGGGCGAATGGGGCAGGCGCTGCACGCTGGTCTCCCCGAATACCATGGCCTGTACTCTGAGGAAGATGGCGCCGAAAGCCACCCCCAGGGCGAGCAGCAGGATCGGCGTCGCCCAGGCGTGTTCGCGCATGGCGGTGATGAGGATCAGGAACTCGCTGGCGAACACGCCGAACGGCGGCATGCCGAGGATCGCCAGGGTGCCCAGCATCAGCCCCCATCCGATGGTGGGGCTGATGGTGATGAGACCGCGGATCTGTTCGATGACCTGGGTCTTGGCCTTCTGTGCGGCATGACCTACGGTGAAGAAGATCCCGGACTTGGTGAGCGAGTGCACGGTCATGTGCAGGAGGGCGGCGAAGTTCGCTACCGGTCCGCCCATACCGAAGGCGAAGGTGGCGATGCCCATATGCTCGATGGAGGAATAGGCGAACAGGCGCTTTACGTCTCGCTGGCGCCACAACAGGAAGGCCGCCAGTACGGCCGACAGCAGGCCGAAACCCATCATCAGGTTTCCGGCGAGATTGGTCTGGAGCGAACCTTGCGCCAGTACCTTGCAGCGCACCACGGCGTAGAGCGCCACATTGAGCAGCAGCCCTGAGAGCACCGCGGATACCGGCGTCGGGCCCTCGGCATGGGCATCCGGCAGCCAATTGTGCAGGGGAGCCAGACCGACTTTGGTTCCGTAGCCTACGAGCAGGAACACGAAGGCCAAGGCCAGCACCGTCGGCTCCAGATGCGACTTCACCAGGTTCAGGTGAGTCCATAGCAGGGCCGTGGTCCCGCCGCTGCCGAGGACTTTCTCCGCGGCGAAATAAAGGAGGATGGTTCCGAACAGCGCCTGCGCGATGCCCACGCCGCAGAGTATGAAGTACTTCCACGCCGCTTCGATGCTCGCTGGTGTGCGGTAGAGGGACACCAGGAGCACCGTGGCCAGCGTCGCCGCTTCCATAGCCACCCACAAGAGGCCCATGTTATTGGTGGTGAGCGCCAGCAGCATGGTAAACATGAACAGCTGGAACATGCTGTGGTAGAGCCGCAGGCGCCGGGCGTTTACCCGCCCATGGGCCTCCTCGATACGCATGTAGGGCCGTGAGAACAGCGAGGTGGTGAGACCGACGAGCGCCGTGAGCGCCACCAGAAAGACGTTGAACGGATCGATGAAGAACTGCTCATGCCACACCAGCATCGGTCCGCCAGTGATGACGCGGAACGTGAGCCAGGCACTGGCCGCGAAGGTGCCTGAGCTCATCGCAACGTTGGCCTCCGGCGCCCAACCACGCTCACCGATCAGCGCCAGGAGCAAGCTGCCGGCCAGAGGGAGGGCGAGGAGGACGAGCAGTTCCATGTCAGTCCTCCTTCAGGGATTCCATGTGGTGCAGGTCCAGGCTGTCGAACTGCTCGCGGATCTGGAAGAAGAAGATGCCGAGGATCACGACGCCTACCAGCACGTCCAGGGCTACCCCGAGCTCGACCGCCATAGGCATCCCATACGTGGTGCTGGTGGCGGCGAAGAAAAGTCCGTTTTCCATGGCCAGGAAGCCGATCACCTGGGTCACGGCCTTGCTCCGGGTGATCATCATCAAGAAGGACAGCATCACCACCGCGAGCGCGATCCCTAGGGTGCTGCGTGTCACCGTATTGGCGAGCTCGGAAATGGGTTGCGCCAGAGCGAAACAGAAGATCACCAGCAACAGGCCCACCAGCATGGTCGTGGGCGCGTTCAGGAGGGTCTCCGTCTCCCAGCGGGCGCCCAAGCGCCGGATCAAGCGGTTCAGGATCAGCGGCAGGACGACAACTTTTAGGACCAGCGTTAGCGCTGCAGAGAAGAACAGGTGGTACTGGTCGGTGCTCCACATCACCACTGTGATCGACGCGAAGAGCACGGCACCCTGAACGGCGTACAGGGAGACCAGCGTCAATACCCGGCGCTGGGACAGCATGGCGAACGACAGCAACAGCAGCAACGCCGCACACAGGTTGATGAGTTGGGAGGCGAGCGTGTGGTCAAGCATCTTTCAGCTTCCCAGCAAGAGATGGACCAGGAGCCCCAGCACCGCCAGCAAGAACGCGGTGGCCAGGAATTCGGGGGCGCGGAAGATGCGCATCTTGGCGTTCAAGGCCTCGATGACCGCGAGTCCCGCCCCGGCAATTGCGATCTTGCATGCCGCCACCGGCAAAGCCAGGAACCTGTCACCGGCATCTGCGCTTGCGCCGGCGATCCCCCACGGAAGGAATAGGGCTATGCCAATGCAGGTGTAATTGAAGAGCTTCAGAGCGACCGACCACTCGATGAGAGCCAGATGCCGCGCCGAGTATTCCAGCACCGTGGCTTCATGGATCATGGTGAGTTCCAGGTGCGTGGCCGGGTTGTCCACCGGGATGCGTGCATTCTCCGCCAGCAGCACCATGATGAAGGCGATAGCCGCGAAGGCGAGGCTTGGGTAGATCGCCAGATGACCCTGCCCGAGCGTATCGACGATGGTCGGCAGCGACGTGCTATGGGAAATGAGTGAGGCCGTGAAGAACACCATGAGCAGGGCAGGTTCCGCGAGGAATCCGACCAGCATCTCGCGGCGGGCGCCCAGCGATCCGAAGGCGGTTCCGATGTCCATCGCAGCCAGCGCCAGGAACACCCGCGCCGTGGCGAATAAGCCCACCAATGCAATAGTGTCCGCGGCAGCGGCGAACGGCAGGCCAGTCCAAAGGGAGGGGATGATCGCGGCCGCCAGGCACATGGCGGCAAACTGCACGTAGGGCGTAAGCCGAAATAGCGGTGATGCCTGCGAGGCGATCACCGCATCCTTCTGGAACAGCTTGTGCAGCAGCCTGTAGGGCTGCAACAGCCCGGCGCCCTTCTTGTTCTGCAGCCAGGCGCGGCACTGGTTTACCCAGCCCATGAGCAGGGGTGCAACGGCAACGGCCAGCGCTATTTCCGCCGCTTGCGTGACGAAGCGCGCAGCGTTCATAACACGAAGACCAGTAGACCCACCAGGGTCAGGAAGCTGTAGAGCAGGTAGACGGCGATGCGTCCCTGCTGCACCAGGCTTACGACGCGTGAGGCGGACTGAACCATGCCTCCTAAAGGCGCGTACAACCAATACCAGAGATGGTCTTCGATCTTGACGCGGTAGTGGGGTGCCGCATCGAACGGTGACGGCAGCTCACGCTGCAGGCGGAAGAAGGGCTCGAAGATCTGCCGTATGGGCTGTCCGAAGCCTTCTGCTGTGTCCTGCATGCGCGGTGTCATCAACGGGAAGCCGCACGCCCAAGGATCTGCCTTGCGTACGCGGCCATGATAGAAGAGGCGCACGATTAAGATCATTCCGCTTACCAGCACCAATGTGGTGAGCAGGAATACCGCCGGGCTGTAGGAAGCACGTTCCTGGGACATGGGCGCCAACAGCCACCAGCGCTGGAGCTCTGCGCCGAGACTGGAGCCCAGAAGGTGCTGGTTGACGGCATCGATCAGTGCCAGCATGTGCACCGGGAAGATACCCAGGAGCACGCAACCCGCCGCGAGCCACAACAGCCCGATGCGTTCCAGACGGCCACAGTCGTGCGCCTTGGTCAGGCTGGCCTCGCGCGGCTGGCCCAGGAAGATGATGCCGTAGAACTTCACCATGACATAGGCGGCCAGCGCGGCCACTAGGGCCAGCGCAGCGGCACCCAAGGGCAGCAGCATGTTCACAAATCCCTGCGGTAGGTCCGGTGTGAACAGGAACGCCTGGAGCATCAGCCATTCGGATACGAAGCCGTTCAGAGGGGGCAGGCCGGCGATGGCGAGCGTGCCGATGAGCGCCAACCACGCTACCCATGGCATACGATGGATGAGACCCCCGAGTCTGCCGAGATTGCGCTCCCGTGTGGAGTGCAGCACTGAGCCGGTGCAGAGGAACAGAAGGCTCTTGAAGAAGGCGTGATTCAGGGCGTGATAAAGCGTCGCGGCGAGCGCCAAGGCCGCGAGCGCCGGCATTTTGAACGCATGGAACAGGATCGTCAGGCCGATGCCTAAGAACAGGATCCCGATGTTCTCGATGGAGGAGTACGCCAGGAGCCGCTTCATGTCGGTCTGCACGGCTGCGAATATCACGCCGTACAGTGCCGTGAACAGGCCGATGCCGAGTGCTACCAGACCCCACCACCAGAGCTGGTCGTGCATCAAGTCGAATGTGATGCGCAACAGGCCGTAGATCGCGGTTTTCAACATCACGCCGCTCATCAGCGCCGACACGGGTGAGGGCGCCGCCGGGTGCGCTTCCGGGAGCCAGACGTGCAATGGCACGAGACCTGCTTTGGCGCCGAACCCGAACAGCGCCAGGAAGAACGCCGCGCTCGCCCAGAACGGAGACAGCTGGGCGTGGCGCATGGCCTCGAATGTGAACTGCCAGCTACCGCCCTGCAATGTGCCGAAGCAGAGAAGGATGGCGATAGCGCCGAGATGGGCGATCAGGAGATAGATGAAACCCGCGCGACGAATCTCAGGAATACGGTGCTGGGTCGTCACCAGAAAATACGACGACAGAGCCATCGTTTCCCAGGCGACCATGAAGAGATAGGCGTCGTCCGCCATGATCACCGTCGCCATGGCGGCGAGGAATATGTGGTACTGCAAGCACAGCAACCCGGGTGCCGCACCCTGGCCGCTCCGGAAGTATCCGGACGAGTAGATGGAGATCCCTGCCGACGTCAGACCGAGCAGCAGGAGGAAGAAGCAAGAGAGCGCATCGATACGCACATGGAAGGGGAGTTCGGACAGCCCCAACGGCAGAACCAAACTCTGAACCGGTTGTGCCAAGCCCATCAACGCAGCGATGCCTAACAACAATCCGACAATCGCGCCGAGCGGGAACAGCACATGTCCGACCCAGCCGAGACTGTGGGGGCGCAACAGGCCGAGCAGTCCTATAGCGACCCACCCGGCAGGCAGCAAGAGAAACCCGTTGAGGCCGCTTAAGGCATCCGCCATGGCGTCGTGATCACCCCACAGACATGACCGCGAAAGGACGGCAACCCACGACGTGCTCACGGGGCTCTGCCGCACGAACTGTTGGCGGTCGATCGGCCGCCTTGACATAGCTTAATATTATTATCATGCTAGTCAACATTCATGTGCATAGGATTATGCTTGCCATGCCGCTTGAAATGCGTACTGCTCGCCTGACAATCCTCATCGATCCCAGGAAAAAGGCGTTTTTTGAGCACCTTTGCGCTGAGGAAGACATGACGTCTTCTCAAGTAGTCCGGAAGCTCATCCGTGAATACATAGAGCGCCGCACCGGAAAGCCGTGGCATCCGGAAGAGCACGACAGCGGAAAGCCACGTCAGTACAACAAACGGCCACGACAAGCGGCAAAAGAACTTAGACGCAGCCGGTGATGTCGAGCTGCGGCAGCGAGGGGATTTGACGCGCTAATTGGAGAACTGATCGGGCGGCAAGTAGATGAGCAATCCCCAGAATAATGCGCTGAAGCAGTCGGCTGCCGAGATAGCGGCGAGTATCGCCAACCTCGAGGCCGAACGCAGGCGCATTGCTTTGGAGGCATTCCGAATTTTGGAACAACACGATCGGGAGACCGCGTCCCTCGCCATGGCCGTCTTTGACGACAGGGAAGACGCTGCGGTTTGGCTCACACGCAATCTGCCGTTTGCCGGCGTCACTCCCTGGGATCTACTTGCCGCAGGCGAAATCGAAAAGGTGCGTGCGATTCTGAACACCATTCCTTACGGCATGTACTACTTCGATTGATGGCCTTGGACTTTGCCCATCTTAGTAGCCGCTAAAGTGGCGATTATTTGGGTCTAATCTGAAGTGCTGCCGTCGGAAGCCGTCGTTCGCGAGGACCAGTTTATGGTTCTCGTAAGGGACAAGTTATGGTTACCCTGCCAAGTCCTTCAACAATCAGCAATAAATTGATGGCCCACCGGGGTTCGCGGCACTGCCGCGAACCCCGCACAGGATGTGCGGGCCGGTCATGTCACCAGGGATGGGTATGCCGCAGAGGATGTGCGTATCAGCATAGGTTGGCCACTTTGGTCAAACTTTGATGGTACAAGACTCGGACCCATACTGCGCTAAGGGCAGCCTCAGACTTCTAGCAGCCTGATGGCCGAAGTGGCGTGGTAACTCGGAATGAAGAAGTGATTAGGTCTGTTCCGGGAACGTTACGCCGGTAGCACGCTTAAGTTCGTTCAACAATTCTGCCTGGAACATCGCATTTTGCGATGCGGCATGGGGTTCACGCCGATGTTGGTGATACCAATATGCGCCGGAAACACCCGCCGCGGGATCGTCGCTAGTCACGAGCCATTCCTGTGTTAGATGCCCCAGGCGCAAATCATCGGGTGCATTCGATCCCCCCATCTTGGTTGGAACCCACCCTGGATCGACAGCACTGCTGACAACAT
>DASYZF010000204.1:0-1897 GCA_035946515.1 Gammaproteobacteria bacterium
CCGCGTGGACTCCCACGCCTACAGCGGCTACACCGTGCCGCCCAACTACGACTCGCTCATCGGCAAGGTCATCGCCTACGGCGACGACCGGGCCTCGGCCCTGGCGCGCATGCGCACGGCGCTGGATGAGATCGTGGTGGAAGGGATCACGACGAACGTTCCCTTGCACCGGGAGTTGTTCAGCGACTCGGCGTTCATGGCCGGCGGGACCAACATCCATTATCTGGAAAAGAAGCTGGGTCTCTAGTGGATCCGATCTTTTCCGCACGGATGCAAACCGAGAAGCGCAAGAACGGCATCCTGTATGCCTCCGTGGCGCTGTTGTGCGCGTTCAGTGTGTTATTGACAGCGCTGCGGATGCGGTACCCCGATCATTGGGGCCACGCGTCGCCAGAAATCGAACTCGGCATATTGGCCTTCCTGACGCTCAAGTACGCTGTAGACATCACCGATAACGCCCTCACGCGGGAGCGCGGTATCCTGATCACGGCTCTCACGGCCGGGGCAATGCTCCTTATCGCCGGGTTTCTTAGTTCCGGCGCAGTGGGGCTTGCGCTGACCGTCGGCGCCGTTGGCATCCTGGTGGCCGGGATGTTCGCGGCCCACTTGTACACCGGACGTTGATTCGCCAGGGTGGAACGCGGAATCGCCGTGGCCTGGATCGAACTCAAGATCGCTTTGGGAAAACTCGACCCGGGAAAAGTCGAGGAGGCCCTGGTCGAAGCCGGCGCGGTGTCGGTGACACTGGAAGACGCCGGCGACGAGCCCCTCTACGAGCCGGATCCCCTTAAGCCGCCCCTCTGGTCCGACACCCGCCTGACGGCGCTGTTCGCCGCGGACGCGGATATGGATGGGGTGAAAGCCTTCCTCCTGGCGGCCCTGAAGCTCCCGCGCCTGCCGGCCCACCGGGTGGAACCCCTGGAGGACCGGGACTGGGCCCGGGAGTGGCTCAAGGACTTCAAGCCTATGCGCTTCGGCCGGCGGCTCTGGATCTGCCCCACGACCTATACGCCCCCGGAGCCCTCCGCCGTCAACCTCCTCCTGGACCCGGGCCTCGCCTTCGGCACCGGCACCCACGCCACCACGGCGCTGTGCCTCGAATGGCTGGACGGCGCGGCGCTCACGGGCCTGGACGTGATCGATTACGGCTGCGGCTCCGGGATCCTGGCCATCGCGGCGGCGCGCCTCGGGGCGAAGCACGTGCGGGCGGTGGACAACGACCCCCAGGCCGTAATCGCCACCCGGGACAACGCGGCCCGTAACGGCGTGGAAGGGCTTATAGGCGTGTCCGCGCCGGAATCCCTCCCGGCCGGTGCAGCGGACGTGCTCCTGGCGAACATCCTGGCCGGGCCCCTGATGCAGCTGGCCCCGCGCCTGGCTGGTCTTATCAAGCCCGGCGGGGCCCTGGTGCTCTCCGGTATCCTAAAGTCCCAGGAGGCGGAGCTGCGGGCCGCCTACGAGCCGCACTTCGGGTCATTTGTTGTCGCGAAGCGCGAAGATTGGCTGAGAATCACGGCGCTGCGGAAAGCCCACTGACATGTATACCGTCTGTACGAACTGTAAAACCAAGTTCCGCGTGAGTTCGGCGCAGCTCAAGGCCGCCGAGGGCAAGGTGCGCTGCGGCAAGTGCCACCAGGTGTTCGACGCCTTCTGGGCCCTGGAGGGCAACAACTCCGATCCGCAGCTCGTGCCGGTCCAAGAGGAGCCAGCCACGAGACCAAATCTAGACTCGGTCTCGTCTACCGCCGCGCCGCCGCCCGAGCTCGACACCATCATCCGCGCCAAACCGGCGCGCAAAGAGCAGGACACGGAGCGGAAAGCGCCGGAACTCCCCATCACCCCGCTCACGGACTATCCGCTGGCGGACACCCCCTCCATGAAGGCCGGTCCGCGGCAG
>DASYZF010000205.1:0-11557 GCA_035946515.1 Gammaproteobacteria bacterium
CCCACGGATCCGTGACCATCACCGCCACCGGCGGCTTCACCTATACACCGACCACGGGCTACCTCGGCAGCGACAGCTTCGGCTTCCAGGTCAGCGACGGCACTCACTCCGCCAACGCCACCGTGACCATCACCGTGAGCGCCCTGCCGCCGCCAGCGCCCGTGGCCGGCAACGTGGTGGTCTCCACCTACCTCGGCGTGCCGGTGAGCGGCGCCCTCTTGGGCAGCGATGGGGCGGGCAACGCACTCACCTATCCCAGCACCACCGTCAGCACGCCCAACGGCAGCCTGTCCTTCCCCAGCAGCGGCACCTTCCGATACACGCCCAACGCCGGCTTCACCGGCAGCGACAGCGCCAGCTACACTGTGAAGGACAACACCACCGGCATCGTCTCCGCCCCGGGCACCCTCACCTTCAACGTGGCCCCGGCACCGGTGAGCGGTTCCAAACCCCTGGCGAACAACGCCAGCGTGACCGTCTACGAGAACCACGGCCTGAGCTCGAACCTGTCGGGGGCGCCGCTCGCGAGCGCTGACAGCCTGACCTACACCATCGCGAGCCCGGCGAGCCACGGCACCGTGAACATTACCAACAGCACCAGCGGCGCCTACACCTACACCCCGCCCGCCAACTACATAGGCGCCGACTCCTTCACTTTCACGGTCACGGACGGCAGCGCCGTCTCCACCGCGGCGGGCGTGGTCATCACCATCGCGGCCTTCCCGGTCGCGGCGACGCCCCCGCAGGCGAGCGGCGCGAGCTACAGCGTGTTCGCCGGGCAGACCCTCTCCGGCACCCTGGTGGCGGTGGATACCAACAGCGCCGCCACCCTGAACTACTCGGCGGTGCAGCCCAGCCACGGCACGGTCACGGTGACCGCCAGCGGCCCCGGGGCCGGAAGCTTCACCTACACGCCCAATGCCGGCTACACCGGCAGCGACAGCTTCACGTTCAGCGTCATCGACACCGGCAACACCATCGCTTCGGCCCCGGCCACCATCTCGCTCACGGTGGCAGCCCTGCCCATCGCCGGCGTGGCACCGCTCGCCAACGGCGGCAGCCTCGCCCTATACGAGGGCCAACCCGCGAGCGGCAAGCTCGCCGCGGTGGATGCCGCCGCGAACCCCCTGAGTTACGCCGCGCAGACCCAACCGGGCCACGGCACGCTCACCCTCACCGCCGCAAGCGGCGCTTACACCTACACGCCTGCCGCCGGATACACCGGCAAGGACAGCTTCAGCTTCGCCGCCACGGACACGGTGACCCACCTCTCTTCCAGCGCCGCCACCGTGAACATCACCGTGGCCGCCCTGCCGCTCGCGGCGGTGGCGCCGCTGGCCAACGACCTCGCCCTGACCCTCTACTCGGGCCAGACCTACAACGGCATGCTTTCCGCCATCGACGTGAACGGCAACCCCATGAGCTATGCGATCAGCACGCAACCGAAGAACGGCAGCGTCACCGTGGACGCCGCCACCGGCGGTTTCAGCTACACGCCGGCCTCCGGTTACTCGGGCACGGACAGCTTCGCCTACACCGCCACCGACACAGTCTCCAAGCTCAAGTCCAGCGCCGCGACGGCGTCGCTCAGCATCGCCGCCGCGCCGCCCACCGCCGTGCACCATGGCGGCCCGGGCCGGGGCGGCTACGGCCCCCTGTACCTGCTGCTGCTCGGCCTGCTGCTCGCCGGGAGGCGCCTGCGCGCCTTGCTGGCGGCCCTGGGCGCCCTGGCGCTGCTCTGGACCGCATCCGGCTTCGCCGCCGACGCTGACAGCCCGGTGCCGGCCTCCAGCGCCGACGCCTGGTACGTGGATGGGCAGATCAACCTCATCAAGCCTGACGGCAAGCGCGACGCCTCCACCCACGGCCCGCGCGGCTGGGGCATCGTGGTCGGCAAGGAACGCGGCGACTTCAGCCTGGAGTTCAACGCCGCCTACCACGCGGACAACCCGAAGGACTTGGGCGGCATCGCCAACTGGAAGACTTTCGGCGTGGACGGGCTGTGGTACTTCACCCACCGGCAGTCGCGGCTGTTCGCGCCCTTCGCCGACGCGGGCCTGGGCTTCGCCAACGAGTACTACGGCGACAACAGCAAGCTCCACAAGGCCTACCTCGCCTTCGGCGCCGGTTTCGACAGCGCCCCCTGGCAGTCGCTGCCGATCTACCTGCGCACCGACCTGCAGCTGCAGCACGTGCTCGGCAGCTACAACGACCTGATCCTGAGCTTCGGCCTGGGCTTGCGCTTCGGCGGCAGCGTGCCGCCCGCGCCGCCGCTGCCCCTGCCGGACGCCTCGCCCCTCGACAAATACCCCATGGCCTGGTGCGCGGAGGAAGGCGGCCAAGCCCAGCAGACGGACAGCGGCTGGGTCTGCATCCTGCCGGGCGGCCGCATCGAAGCGCGGCCGGGGAGCGCCGCGCCGCCCGCCGCCACGGAAGCGGCGCCCGCGCCGGTCACCTATGGGCAAGCTCCCGCCGCGGTTCGGGAATAAGCACGCATGGAACAGATCTTCCAGCGCTTCGCGCCGACCTGCGCCATGGTCCTCCGGAGGAACCCGGAGGCGGGCGGCGTGGAGTTCCTCGGCAGCGCCTTCGCCTTCCGCCCCGACGGCTGCCTGTTCACCGCCGCCGAGGTGGTCAAGGACAAGACCTCGCTGCTCGTCTCTCCGGCCGAGGATCCCGCGGGCTTCCAGCCCACCAGCCGCGAGCAACTACGCTGCTTCGGGGCCGAAGTGGCGGGGCTGGATGCGAAGAACAACGTGGCGCTATTGAAGCTCACTGACCCCGCGCAACTGCGCCTGCCGCCGGACCTGCTGGGGGACAGCGGAGGGCTGCAGCCGGGCGCCGAACTCCTGCAGCTCGGCTTCCCCTTCGGCCGCCATGGCTCCCTGGCGCTCACCGCCCGCGTCGGGCATCTCGCGGCCAAGGTGCAGGACCCGGCCGGCCGGCGGCAACTGCTGCTGGAAGGCGCCGTCTACTCCGGCGCCGCGGGCGGGCCGCTCATCGACGTGCGCCGGGGCCGCATCATCGGTGTGCTACTCAGCCAGTTGGCGCTGATGCCCAAGGACGACTCCGGCAAGAAGTTCGCCTTGCCTCTGCAGACCGATATCAGCATCGCCGCCCCCATCGAGGCGGCCCTGGCGCTGCTCAAGGCGGCGGGCTGACCCACCGGTTCACACGAACAGTTTCAGGAAGGCGGTGTTGCAGCCGACGTCCTCGGTGTCGACCTTGGCTGCCGTGTTCACCTCGACCTTGGTCAGGTTGAACTCGATGTTGGGCCCGAGGGTGACGCTGAGCGAGGTGGCCAGCTTGAACTCCATGAGCGCCCCCAGGGCAGTCGACAGCTTGGCACCGAGATACACTTCGGTGGCGGCGCCACCCACGATCGATACCACGGCCGCCAGGTTGATCTCGTCGCACGCGGCAAGCGCCATCGAGCTCTGGCCGCCCATGAAGAAAGCCGCCTGCCCGCCCCAATACTGCTCGGTGGAATTCCCCTGGATCATGGCCGTGGAATTGCCGGTGACGGTCTCGTTGGAATTGCCGGTCACCGTCGAGGTGGAGTTGCCGGTGACGGACTCGACGCTGTTGCCCACCACCGTGCTGTAGGAATTGCCGTAGACGCGGTCTTCAGCGGGCCCTTCCTGCACCGACAGGGCGAAACCGTTGCTGTAGTCATAGACATTGCCGAAGGTCTTGGACACCAGCAGGTTGGCCGCCGCCCAGGTGTTGCGGTTCGCGAAATCCGTGGGGTTAGTGCTCTGGTCTACCGCGGCTTCCAGCAGGGGGCCGCCGATGGCTCCCAGGAGTCCGCCGGAGGTCTGTGACGAAGGGGAGGCGCTGAAGCTCGCGGCCACCGTTTCGAGAGAGAGATATTCCGATTGCCAGGAGTCGTGTTTGCGCCCCGCATAGGGTGAATTCGTGTCGTCGGCGTGGAACCAGGCATTGTTGTTCCAGGTGACCAGGGATTCCTCGTAGCCCGTGCCGTAGCTGAAGGTGCAGTGCTTGCCTTGCATCACGTCGGTGAGGGCGGCGCCGGAATTCCCATAGGCATCGACGTAGTTGCTGGGGCCGCCGTTCCACTCGTAGGCACGGCCGTAGGCGTAGTTGTATTCGTTGCCCCAGGACTTGGAGACTGTGCCCCCGAGCCACTCGTAGTCATCCACCGAAGCCGGCCCGTTGAAGTTCGCAGGTTGGGAGAGGTTGCCGGCGAGGAAGAGGGACATGGCTCCCTGGGGGATGGTGAAGGTCTCGCCGTTGTAGACGCAGGCCTGCGCCGCCCAGGCATGGACTTCTTCGTAGCTGTTGCCGAAGTTGAAGTTCTTGCCGTTGCCGCCCCACATGATGATGTTGCCGTCGTTGTACATATAGATGTCGCCGTACTGGCGGAGCACCTGGTATTTGCCGCTGTTCTCGTCCAGCGAGGGCATGTTGGCCGTGAGGCCGTCGCCAAGGCCGGCCGAGACAGCAAGGGGGCTCGTGCCGCCATCGGGGACCACGGCGAGGCCGTCGGGGTCCACGGGGGTGAACGGCGAACCCGAGGTCACGGCGTACACGGCCTGGTTGTTGGCGCCGTTGGGCGCGGAATTGACGGTGAGGGTCCCGGGGCTCGGGATGTACTGGGTGGTGGCGGTCTTGATGAGCGAACCCCGGGCTGAGATCTCAGCCCAGATCGCATTGAGGATTCGGTTGATGGCCATGGCTGGGTTCCTCCGGTCGCAAGCCCGTTCAGGGCATCAGGCACAGGGTGGTGAACTGGCTCGGCACGATGGACAGGCCGGGCGCATTGAGGCTGAAACCATTGTGGGCGGTCATGCTGGTGAGCCGCGAGGTAGGCATGCCATCGGTCAGCAGCGTGAAGCTCGGGATCAGGGTGTGATGCGGACCCATGAAGAGGCCCGACAGCACCCCGAGCTCGATGCCCGGCTGGTCGCCCAAGCTGATGGTGCCCATGGTGGAGATGGTGTGGGTGGGCATGCACTCGCTCATCACGTTGAGCGCCGCGGTGAAGGGCATGGCCAGGAGGCCGGTGGCGAAGTTGGGATAGGGGATGGGGACCGGCACCAGGATCGGCGTCAGGCACACGTCCGGGAACCCGAAGTAGAGACCGCCCATCTGCGTATTGACGAACATGCGTTACCTCCTCAGCCCAGGTGGATGCGCTCGCCGTCGACGCGCACTTCGCTCTCGGCGGACATCACGGCGTGCTTGCCGCGCAGGTTGAGCACGTTCTTGATGCGGTAGAAGAGCTGCCCGGCCTGCAGGTGTTCCAGGTCCTCCACCTCCCGGTGCACGGAGCCCGCCTTGAGTCGCACACGCTCGGCCGCGGTGTCCAGAAACTGCGCCGCGGTCTTGACCTGCTCCACCGTGGCTTCCACGAGTCCCGCCGTCAGTCGCAGCGCGCCCAAGGTGAAGCTCGCCCGCGGCGCCTGTAGCGAGACCTCCGGAGCGACCGCCGAGAGCTGCCGACCGGCAGCCAGCGTCAGCTCGTCCTGCACCGTGACTTTGAGCCCGCCGGCGGCCACTTTGAGGGTGCTGTCTGCCGGCAGCGGCAGCACTGCCGGGCTGTCACCCCGCACCAGCACCGCCAGAATCCACAGGCTGCCTTCCACGTCCGCCGCCAGCACGGTATCGCCGGCCGCCGGCTGCAGCAGGCATGAGACCGCGCGCCGGGCGGTGAAGCTGCCGGCCGCCCCGGAGAGACGGCAGATGTCCTCGCCGGCATCCACGACCCGGGCCTGGATGAGTCCGGGGGCGGCGGCGTAATCGGTCTGGGTGAGTGTCTGCATGACGCGGTACTCCTCGGGTTAAGCGGGTCGCCAGTTCTCGGCTTCGTATTGATCGGGATCGGTGCCATAGGCCAGGGCCTTGCTCGCCGGCCAGCGGGTGGCCTGGTCGCGGACCGCGTGCAGCTTGGCCTTGAACAGGTTGGCATCACTGAAGTCGGCGCCGTCCAGCACCGAGCGCGACAGGTCCGTGTAGCTCATCTCGCAGCCCTTGAACGAAGCCGCGGTGCAGTCGGCATCGGTGAGCTGGGCCATGTCGAGACGCGACTTGTCGAGACGCGCGCGCAGGAGCCGCGCCTTCTGGAAATGGGCCTGGCTGAGGTCGGTGCCGGTGAGGTCCGCCCCTTCCAGGTCGGCGCCGGAGAACACGGTGTTGGCGAGCCTGGCGCCGGCGAAGTCGGCGCCCTTGAGCTTCGAATCCATGAAACCGGTCTTCTCCAGCACGGCCTTGCGGAATCTCACGCCCGTGAGGTCGCAGTTGCGCAATTGGCAACCCACGAAGGACAGGCCCGAGAGGTCGAGCCCCGCGAACTTGCCGCCCTGCATGAACACCTGCACGGCGGAGAAACCCTTGAAGCTGCAACCGGCGAAATCGCCGTTCATGAGCACGGTATTGCTGAAGCTCGCGCCGTCGAGTCTGGCGCCGGCTACAGGCGTATCCATGATGATGGTCTTGAAGAGCTTCGTGGCAGAGAGGTCGGCTTGCCTGAGGTCGCAGCGGTCCAGCACGGTGAACTCCCACTGCGCCCCCGCGAGCCCGGCCCCTGCGAGGCGCGTCCCGATGAACTGGGTACGCGTCATGTCGGCGGCCATGAGCGCGGCATCGCCGAGGTCGCATTTGTTGAACAGCACGTGGCCGAGCCGCGCCTTCCCGAGTTCCGCGCCCCGGAAGTCCGCCTCCATGAACATGCTCTCCCGCAGATCGGCGCCCGCGAGGTCGGCGCCCGCGAAGGAGACATGCTCGAAGATGCCCCCTGCGAGCACCGCACCGGCCAGCTTCGCGCCGGCGAAATCCTGGCCACGGATCAGCTCGCCCCGGCGGATGGCGGTCTCCAGCTCCTCGCGGGTCACGGATGCCAGTCCTTGAGCTTGGTGCGTTTCAGGTTCGCACCGTGGAAGCGGGTCTCGCCCACCGTCACGCCGAGGAACTCCGCGCCGAAGCAGTTGGAGCCGGCGAGGTCCGCCTGCACCAGCCTGGCCTTGTTGAACATGGCTTCCTTGAGCTTGCAGTTGGAGAGGTTCGCGGCCTCGAGATCGGCCTTCATGAAATGGGCACGCACCGCGCTCGCGCCGCGGAAGCGCGCCTGCTTGAGCTTGGCCTCGCTGAGGTCCGCGCCGTCCAGCACCGCCCGCTCGAAGTTGGCCCCTTCGAGGTCGATACCGCGCAGGTTGGAACCCGGCACCCGGGCGCCGCTGAAATCCGCGCCACGGGCGTGGGTCTGATCGCCCACGAGCCTGAGCTTGGCGAGCTCGGCGCCCGACAGCTTGAGCCTGTCCAGGTCCACGTTCACGAACAAGAGCGTCTCGCCCTTGGCCTCCGAGAGATCGATGCCGGCGGCGCTGCCGCCCATGACGATGGCGCGCCGGATGCCGCCGCCCTTGAGGCGCACACCGTCCAGACGGCAGTCCATGAAGAGCGGTGCCGCCAGGTCTGCGCCGCTCAGGTCCGCGCCGGTGAAGTTCACGTTCATCATCATGCCGCCGCCGAAGCTCGCCCCGGGGAAGGCGCTGTCCTCGAAACTGGCCTCGCTCAGCACCGCATCCCTGAAATCCGCACCGGCGCCGGTGGCGCCGACGAAGCTGGACTTGCCTACGTTCGCAGAGGAGAAGTCCGTCTTGGCGAACTTGGCGCCGGTGAAATTCGCCCGCACGGCGATCGCGCCCTTGAGCCTGGCGCCGGAGAGATCGGCTCCGGAGAAATCGGCGAACTCCAGATAGGTCTCGCTCAGGTCCGCGCCCTTGAGGTCGGCTCCCGACAGGTCCACGCCGGCGAGATCCATGCGCAGCAAGGACTCGCCGCGCCGCACGCGCCGCAAGACCTCTTCACGCAGGGCCGCGAGCCCCGCCCGCCGCTCCGCCGGGAGCCCGCCACTCACCATGACGTGCGCGCCCATGCCATAAGACTTGCGGAAGGCGTCCTCGCCTTGCTTGAGCTTCGCCTCCAGCTCCGGCAGCCCTCCGGCACCGACGGACTTCTGCAGCAGCGCCTCGGAACCGGGCGTGGACTCCAGCGCCGCCTTCAGCTGGGCGATGCGCTCTGCGGCGGAGAACCGCGGCAGGGCCGCGACCGCCTCCGCCTTCTTCAGCAACTCGTCCGCATCCAGGCCCGCGCGCTGGCAAAGCTCCGCGACCTTCTGCTTCGCCAAGGCACGGGCCCCCTCGCCCTGCTTGCGCGCCTCGGCGGCGAGCTTGCTGATATCCAGGCCTTCCAGGTTCATGGATTGCTGCCCGGGATCCATGCGCAAGGCTTCCAAGGCAGGTCCGGCATCTATCCCCAGTTCCGCGAGACGCTGCTGCGCCTTGTCTTTCTCGGACTGCAGCCTTCCTTTCTGGTTCTGGGCCAGGAGCCCCTTGCGCCCGCTGGTCTCGCCGGAGCGCTCGATGATCTCGGCCAGCCCCGACTTGTCGCCCTCGGGGATGAGGTCGCGTTCGTCCAGGAGCAGCATGGCGCGGGTCTCGCGGTCCAGCCTGCGCCGCAGCGCTTCCCGGTAATGCTCCAGGCTGCGGCGCGGGTCCTTCACGCGCTCATAGGCGAGCATGATCTGGGAGATGTCGCTGGCGTCGTCGGTGGCGATACGGGTGTCGGCGCGCCAGATGCACACCGCGGTCTCCTCATCGGGGAGGAAATGCACGGTGTCGACCCGCATCGGCAACTCCATGAAGCGCCCTTCCTCGCCGTGGCCTTGCATGATGAAGGCCCGGGCCAGCAAGCCGGGCAAGCGCCCGGTGATCGACGGCAGCGCGGGATGCAGGTTGGCGAGCTCGAATTCCTCGTCGCCGCGCCAGAAACCCTTTGCCCACTGGTCCTCGGCGGCGACGTTGAAGTAGCCCCATTCCAGGTCGTCGGCGAGCCCCGGGGCACGCTCCTTGAGCCACTGCTGGTCATAGGTCCCGACCTTGGCATAGCGCTGCGGCCACATGGGATCCAGCATGCCGTAGCAGGCCGGCGGCGGCCGGTCCGAGGGGGAACCGATGAGCGCGCCGGGGAGCTCGAGGTTGGGTAACGGAACGCGCGTCTCGCCTTCCGCTTCCAGCGCGTCCATGCCCATACCGAGCGGATTGGGCTTGTGTTCCTTGCCGCCGAAGGCATGGGCGAAATCGAGCGGCATGGATCCCATGGGCGCGGGATCGCTCACGCCGAGGCTCACCCCGGCGGCGCGTTTCCAGTGACGGTCGCCGTAGACGTTGATGCGCTTGTCCAGCGTGCCGAGCTTCACCCGCACGAAACCCGCCGGCACCGGCTTGCCGCCCGGCGCGTGGAAACTGCCGTTCACCAGGAACTCGCCGCACGATTTGGGCATGGCCGCATCCAGCATGCCGCCCGCTCCCAACGCACCCATGGCTTTGCGCCACAACTCGTTCTCCGGGAGGATGCGCCCGGGCTCCGTCAGGGAGAACATGCCGAGCGCGCTCACCGCCAGCTTCTGCTCGCCCCGGTACTGGTAGGCGCGGTGCAGCAACCCCAGCTTGAACGGTTTGGTGATGCGGATGCCGGGCACGCGGGGCTCCTGTCCTCTAGATCTGCGGGTCGGTGTTGTCGCTGGTGAACGGCGCGCTGAAGCCGCCGTTGTACACCGAGCCGACGATCACCGGCAGGTCCGGATCGCCGTTGACGAAGGCCAGCAGCACTTCGGCACCCGGCTCGAGCATGTGCTGCACCCCGGTCCACTGGCCGGCGGAAGGCTGGGACATGCGTATCCACGCGGAGACATGGCTGGAACCCTTCACCGCGCCGTTGGCGAAAGGCAGGGTCACGAGATAGCGGCCCTGACTGTCCATGGGCGGCAGCGGCAGGTTGTAGGAGTTCGAATCCTGGTTGCTGCTGGAAGCCTGGTAATTCGGCAGGGGGTTTACCTGGGCAGGCAGGAGCTGCAGCAGGGTCGGGAGCACGTCGCTGACGGCGTCGGGCATCAGCCACACCGCCGCGGACAACACCCCGGAGATGTGCGGCTTGGATGTGGCCCGCTGCGGGCGGAACTGCACGTCGGCCGGGATCGCCGTGAAGCTGTTGCTGTAGTACGCGCCGGTGGTGGCGGCCTGGGCGGCGGTGTAGCTCGACGTGGCCCACTGCTGGTCCAGGTTGCGGGCGCTGTGCTGCACGCCGGTCACGAGGTAGGACTGGTTGAAGGCCGCCACGGGATGTTCCGAAAGGCTGAAGGTATAACCCGCGCGCAGGGCGCTGACGGCGCCGCTGCCGGAGTAGACGTCGGCCCAGCAGGCCTCTTCCTGGGCGCGCACCGTGGCGAGCCGCTGTGTCGGATCGGGCTCCTGCGCCCGGTTGTCGAAGATCCAGGTGGCAGGATAGGAGGCACCGGACGGCGGGTTACCCTTGGTCTGGCCGTTCCCCTTCTTGGCGTTCGCCGCCGCCGCGCCCACGGTCACCGGCGCGCTCTTCTGCAGCGACAGCGTGGTCTGCTGGTAATTGTAGCCCGAGATCGTGACCGCGTCGGAGGTCCTGGCCAGTTGCCGGGTGATCTGCACGATGCACTCGTGGTTGTTGGTGCTGCTCGGATCGGTGAATGGGATGACCTCGCATCCCGGGTTAGGCAGGGAGTGGGCCATGCTGTCCTGGACCACCATGATGCAGGTGTTGTTCGAATCCGGGAGATGGAAATAGAAATAGACGCCCTCGTATTCCATGAGCCGGCACACGAAATCCCAGTCGGTCTCCGCGTACTGACAGGTGAAGTCGTAGGCCGGATAGCTTCCGGCCATGGCGGCGGCATCCACGGTGAGGCCGCCCGCCGCCTGAGCGGCGTTGGCGAGCACCCGCTTCACGATCGCCGGGTGCGTCTGGTTCACGTACGCGGCGGTAGTGGTGTTGCGGGACAACAACCAGGCCGGCGGCACCAGCACCACCCGGTAGTAGTTATGGCCCCCGGCCTGCTGCTGCTGCTCCACGGACGCGAGCATGCCGCGGTAGGTGTTGGAGTGCTGCTCCTGCTGCAGGGTGAGCTTGGCGCCAGCCGCCAACAAAGCTTCCACGTCTATGGCCGTCCCGGTCGGGCATTTCAACCCGATGTCGAACCGGAAGAGGCTGGAGATGGCTTCCGTGCCCTGGAAGTCCACTACCGTGAACGGGTTTCCCGTATAAGCGTCGCTCGTGAACGTGAAATTCGGCGCGGCCACGCAACTAACCTCCTGCAGCGACGGCACCGGGGTCACCCAGCGCCGCCGCGGACTTGATCCTCAGAGCATGAATCCGACTTCCAGGCCGGCGGCGTTGGTGCCGCCCACCACCCAGGCGTCTGCACCCAGGGTCGCGAACTCGTTCAGTCCCATCATCTGGTTGAAATCGTTGCCGCCCACGGCGGCGGGTTGCACCACACCCTCCTCCAGCACCAGGACCACCTCGCACTCCAGCGGCTGCACCAGGAACCCGGCACAGATGCGCCGGATGCGGTCCATGATCCCATCCGCGGCGAGCGCCTGACTGAAACTCTCGGCATCCACCTTGCCGATGCGGATCTGGAAGCGGCCGCAGCAGTCCAGGACGCGCTCGCCCACCACCGCATCCTCGCCGAGCCGGCAGCCGGCGGCGCCGATGCGCAGCC
>DASYZF010000206.1:0-4145 GCA_035946515.1 Gammaproteobacteria bacterium
CGGAAAACCCGGGGGATTCTAGCATCGGGTAGCGTACCACCCGCCGCCCGCGTAACATTGGTCCCGCGAAGGTCGGTACCCGCACCCTGTCCCCATCCCCGGCCCCAAAGCATGACCAGACTCGTCGTCAAACACCATCGCCCAGTGCGCACCTGGCTGGCCGCCACCGGCATCACCGTGGCCACCGCCTTGGCGCTGTTCGGCGCCTATGCCTTCGGCGAATATCGCGCCGGCTTCGACCGGCAGGCGGCGGGCGCGCTGCAGGACGTGCTCGACCAGGCCCAGGAGGACAACGCCGCGCTCAAGGAGCAGATCGCGGTGCTGGAGCGCCAACGCGAGGTGGACTCGAGCTCCAGCCAGCAGGTGCAGCAGAGCCTGCAGGACCTGCAGCGCAAGCTTACCGACGAGCAGGAGGAGCTGGCCTTCTACAAGGGCATCGTCTCCCCCTCGGCGGGCGAGGAAGGCGTGCGGGTGCAGAGCCTCAAGTTCGCCGGCGGCGGCGCACCGCGGTTATATCATTACCGCCTGGTGCTGATCCAGGTGCGCACCCGCGAGCAACGCATCTCGGGCAGCGTGGACGTCAGGATCTACGGTTCCACAGACGGCAAGCCCGTGATCCTGGATGCGCGGGACATCGCGCCCGGCACGAAACCGTCCTACGGCTTCGCCTTCCAGTATTTCCAGAGCCTGGAGGGCGACGTGTTCCTGCCGGCGAGCTTCATGCCAGGCCGGGTGGAAGTGACGGTGCATGAGAACGGACGCGATTCGACGCAGCAGAACTTCGATTGGACAAGTGTCAGCTCTTGAAGAGCCGACACTTGCGTGATGTAACCAGAAAAGCCCGTCCTTGGACTTTTCTGGCTCGGCAGTCCGGATTTCGGACGGATACATGTAGAGGACATAAGACTAGGCTGGCTTCCTGTTGCGCTTCCTGCTACACAGTGAAGTCCGGCCCCTGCAGGCAGGTTCGCGGCTTCGCCGCGAACCTGCCGGGTCAAACGCGGATGCGCTTGAGCCGCGCGCGATACGTCCGTGTATCGCAAAGACATAAATTTGAGAGGTTGTACACATGTTCAGCGACGACAAGAAGCAGCCCAAGGGCCGCATCGACACGCTCATCGGACGCAACAGCCGCATCCAGGGCGACCTCGCTTTCAGCGGCGGCCTGCATGTGGACGGCGAGATCCACGGCAACGTGCGCGCCGAGGAAGGCACCGAGTCGGTGCTGAGCCTGAGCCAGAACGGCATCATCCGCGGCGAGGTGCACGTGCCGCACATCATGATCAACGGCCTGGTGGAGGGCGACGTGCACGCCGAGAAGCGTCTGGAGCTCGGACCTTCGGCCCGGGTCAACGGCGACGTGCACTACAACCTCGTCGAGATCGCGGTGGGCGCCGCGGTGAACGGCAAGCTGGTGCACAAGCCGGCGGCGCCGGTGCTGGCCCTGAGCCACCAGAAGGGCAAGGCCGCGGCGGGCGAGGCCTCCGAGGGCGGCAAGCGCGGCTGATATAATGGTAGCCATGGACGCACAGGCCACACCGCTGATGTTCACCGATGCCGCCGCTCGCAAGGTGCGGCAGCTCATCGAGGAAGAGGGCAACCAAGCCCTCAAGCTGCGCGTGTTCGTGACCGGCGGCGGCTGCTCCGGGTTCCAGTACGGGTTCACCTTCGACGAGAAGGTGGAGGAAGGGGATACCCAGGTCGAGAACGAGGGTGTCACCCTGCTGGTGGACCCCATGAGTTTCCCTTATCTCGCCGGTGCCGAGATCGACTACAGCGAAGGTCTGGAAGGCGCGCAGTTCGTGATCCGGAACCCGAACGCCACCACGACGTGTGGTTGCGGCTCTTCCTTCACCGTCTAGATCCCAAAAGCTACTGCGCTCGGCATAACTTCGTTGCGGTCCGGCTCGCCGTGCTCACGTGCATAAGAGCACGCTCCGGGGGCTCGCCTCCCGCGCCTCGTTCTGCCTTCGCTCGTCACGCTTTTGGGGGCAGTGCTTTAAATAGGGTCAAAGAAAAGGGCGCTACAGCGCCTTTTTTATTTTGATGCTGGGTAGATCGCCCCAAGGACTGTGAATTTCCCGGCGCCCGTCACCGACGGCAGGTTGCCGGGTTCGCCTTCCAGCGTCTGGTGGGCGAGCCAGGCGAAGCCCGCCGCTTCTACCCAATCCGGATGGATGCCGAGCGCCTCGGTGCTCTGCACCCCGGCCCCTGGCAGGCAGGCGGTGAGGCGCGCCATGAGCTGCCGGTTATGGGCACCGCCGCCGCAGACGTAGAGAGCACGCACCCGACTCGCGTGCTTGAGGGCGGTGTCGGCGATGCTGCGGGCCGTGAGTTCACACAGGGTGGCGGCCACGTCCTTCCCTTCGAGCCGCCGTGAGCCGAGCGCGACCTTGAGCCAGGCCTGGTTGAAATGCTCGGGTCCCGTGCTCTTGGGTGGCGGCGCGGCGAAGTAGGGGTCCCGGAGCAGGGTCTCCAGCAGCGCATCGTCCACGCGGCCCGAGGCGGCGAAGTCCCCATCCTTGTCATAGGCGGTGCCGAGGTGTTCCCGGCTCCACAGGTCCATGAGCACGTTGCCGGGGCCGGTGTCGAAGCCGCGCACCATGCCTCCCGGCGGCAACAGCGTGATGTTGGCGATACCGCCGATGTTGGCGACCACCCGCTCCTCCGTGGGATGCGAGAACGCCACGCGATGGAAGGCCGGCAAGAGCGGTGCCCCCTGGCCGCCGAGCGCCACGTCCCGGCGGCGGAAATCCGCCACCACGGTGATGCCGGTGCGGGCGGCTATCACGTTGGGGTCGGCGATCTGCAACGTGAAGGGATGGCGCGCCCGGGGGCGGTGACGCACCGTCTGGCCATGGCTGCCGATGGCGCACACCGCGGCGGCCGGGCTGCCGGATTCCTCGAGCAAAGCGAGCGCCGCGGCGGCGAAGAGCTCCGCCAGCTCCACGTCGAGGCCACCGAGCTCGTCGATCGGGTCCTCTGCGTGGCGGCCGGCGGCGAGCTTGAGCACCCGCTCGCGCACGCTGTCGGGGTAGGGGGAGAAGTGGGTGGCGGTGATGCGCGGTGCCGGCGCGAATTCCATGAGCACGGCGTCGATACCGTCGGCGCTGGTGCCGGAGATGAGGCCGATGCAGGCGCCGCTCATCGGCGGGGATCAGTGGGCGGCGGTCTGGGTGCCGCCCGCGGTCTTGGCGGTCGCGGCCAGGCGCGTATCGTCGGCGCTGGTGAGCTGCGCCAGCACGTTCGCCGAGGCGTTGTTGAAGTCAGCCAGGTATTGGGTGGAGACCGGCGCCGTGTCCGGCAGCTTCACGGTGCGCGGGTTGCGCGGCACGCCGTTGATGCGCACCTCGAAGTGCAGGTGCGGGCCGGTGGCGAGCCCGGTCATGCCCACGTAGCCGATCACCTGCTCCTGCTTCACGTGCAGGCCAGAATGGGTGCCGGGCTTGAAGCGCGAGAGGTGGCCGTAGAGGGTGCTGTAGCCGCCCCCGTGGTCGATGATCATGCACTTGCCGTAGCCGCCCTTGTAGCCCTCGAACACGATACGGCCGTCGCCGGCGGCCATGATCGGGGTGCCGCTCGGTGCGGCGTAGTCCACGCCCTGGTGGGCACGGCTGAAGCCCAGGATCGGGTGCTTGCGGTGCAGGCTGAAGCCGGAGGAGATGCGGCTGAAGGACACGGGTGCGCGCATCAGGGTCTTCTTGACGCTGCGGCCGTCCGGTGTGTAGTAGCCGGTCTGGCCCGCGGGGTCGGTGTAACGGACCACGCGGTAGGTCTTGTTGCCGGCGTCGAACTCCGCCGCCAGGATCGGGCCGTTGGTGACGGGTTGACCGAGGCGCTGCAGCTTCTGGTAGACCACGCTGAAGCGGTCGCCGTTCTGGATGTCGTGGGCGAAGTCGATGTCCCAGGCGAAGAGCTGGATCAGCTCCATGGTGGTGGCATCGGAGAGGCCCGCGCGGCTCGCCGAATCGAACAGGGAGTTCTCGATGACGCCGTGGGCATAGGCCTCGGTCACGGTGAGCGGGATGTCCTTGAGCGTCGCGACGAAGCCCGTGCCCTGGCGGGTCACCTCCAGGGTGTGGGCGTCGTCGTAATGCATGCGCAGGCTCTGGATGTGCGCATCGGGGGTGTAGGTCACGTGGATC
>DASYZF010000207.1:0-2094 GCA_035946515.1 Gammaproteobacteria bacterium
CGTGCGCAAGGACGGCCCGCAGTCGCACCTCTCCAAGGCCGGCACGCCCACCATGGGCGGCACGCTGATCCTGGCCGCCATCATCATCTCCACGCTCTTGTGGGCGGACCTGCGCAACCGCTACGTGTGGGTGCTGCTGGGCGTCACCTTCGCCTTCGGGCTCATCGGCTTCGCCGACGACTACCTGAAGCTCGTGCTCAAGAACTCCAAGGGCCTGAAGGCGCGCACCAAGTACTTCTGGCAGTCGGTGTTCGGCTTGGCGGTGGCCCTCGCCCTGTACTACACCCACCGCGAGCCGGCGGAGATCAGCTACATCCTGCCGTTCTTCAAGCAGGTGTCGCTGCCCCTGGGCGTGCTGTTCGTGGTGGTCACGTACTTCGTGGTCGTGGGAACCAGCAATGCGGTGAACCTCACCGACGGCCTGGACGGGCTCGCCATCATGCCCGCGGTGCTGGTGGGCGGGGCGCTCGGCGTGTTCGGCTACGCCTCGGGCAACTTCAACTTCGCCCACTACCTCGCGATCCCGTACCTCCCGGGCGCCGGCGAGGTGGTGGTCTACTGCGGCGCGCTGGTGGGTGCCGGCCTCGGGTTCCTCTGGTTCAACGCCTATCCCGCGCAGGTGTTCATGGGCGATGTCGGCGCCCTGGCGCTCGGCGCGGCGCTGGGCACGCTCGCGGTGATCGTCCGCCAGGAGGTGGTGCTGTTCATCATGGGCGGGGTGTTCGTGGTGGAGACCCTGTCGGTGATCCTGCAGGTGGCCTCCTTCAAGCTCACCGGCAAGCGCATCTTCCGCATGGCGCCGCTGCACCACCACTTCGAGCTCAAGGGCTGGCCGGAGCCGCGCGTGATCGTGCGCTTCTGGATCATCACCGTGATCCTGGTGCTGGTGGGCCTGTCCACCCTGAAGGTGAGGTGACGCCGGATGGGTCTCGCCGCCAAGAAACGCAGGATCAAGACGCTGGTCGTCGGCCTCGGCAAGACGGGGCTCTCCTGCGCGCGCTTCCTCGCCTCCCACGGCGAGGAGGTCGCGGTCACCGACAGCCGCGAGCACCCGCCGGGCCTCAAGGAGCTGCGCGCGCTGCTGCCGGATGCGGCGGTGTTCCTGGGCGGGTTCTCCGAGGATGCCTTGAAGCACGCCGACCGGGTGGTGCTCTCGCCCGGGGTGGCGGCCAGCACGCCTTTCATCGCCAAGGCCCGTGCGCTCGGGCTCCCGGTGATGGGCGACGTAGAGCTCTTCGCCCACTACGCCCGCGCGCCGGTGGTGGCCATCACCGGCTCCAACGGCAAGAGCACGGTCACGACGCTGGTCGGCCGCATGGCCGAGAAGGCCGGGCGCGCGGCGCGGGTGGGCGGCAACCTGGGTACGCCGGCCCTGGACCTGCTCCAGGACGCGGAGCCGGAGCTCTATGTGCTGGAGCTCTCCAGCTTCCAGCTGGAGATCACCGATTCCCTGAAGTGCGTGAGCGCCACGGTGCTCAACATCTCGCCGGACCACATGGATCGCTACGCGGACCTCGATGACTATGCCGCCGCCAAGGCGCGCATCTTCGCCCATTGCCGCACCGCGGTGCTGAACCGCGACGACCCCAGGGTGCGCGGCATGGCCGCCGGCGTGAAGACGCGGGTGAGTTTCGGGCTCGACCGGCCGGCGGCCGGCGACTATGGCGTGGCGGGCGAGGGTGCCGGCGAATGGCTGATGCGCGGCGCCGAGCAGCTCATGCCCGTTTCCGTGCTCGGCATGCGCGGGCGCCACAACCTGGCGAACGCCCTGGCGGCGCTGGCGCTGGGCGAAGCGGCCGGCCTCCCCCAGGCCGCGATGCTGGAAGCCTTGCAGGAGTTCCGCGGCCTGCCGCATCGCATGGAATACGTGGCGTCCATCCGGGACGTGGCCTATTACGACGACTCCAAGGGCACCAACCTCGGCGCGACGCTGGCCGCGGTGGCGGGGGTGAGCCAGCCCCTGGTGCTCATCGCCGGCGGCGACGCCAAGGGCCAGGACTTCGCGCCGCTGGCCGAGGTGCTGGCGGAGAAAGCGCGCGCCGCGGTGCTGCTCGGCAAGGACGCGCCGCTGCTGGAGCGGGCCTTCGCCGGCAA
>DASYZF010000208.1:0-1767 GCA_035946515.1 Gammaproteobacteria bacterium
TAGAAGCGGCTGATGAAGCGGACCTTGGCCAGCAGGTCCTCCACGGGGTAGGCCGCGAAGTAGAACACGCCGTCTTTTTGTCTTACTTGGGTGGCAAGCATGGGGGGCTCCCTAGGGGGTCCGTAATCATAAACTGAGGCGGCCCTGTGGCGCACCTACAGCCGCTCGCGGACTCGGCCTCAGGGCTTGGACGTCGCGCTTTGCTTGCCCAGTTTCAGAGCGTCCAGAAGCTCGGATGTGAACGCAGCCCGTTGCCGGAAATCGAGATGGGAACCGTCCGGGCAGACGATCCCTTTCAGGGCCGGGTCATCCGTGTAATCGAACGTCTGGGTGCCGGCCTCCGCGGCGAACAGGTCCCAGAACTGGGCGCGGGGATAGCGCCGGTCGTCTATCTGCCGCACGTAACCGCTCTCGGGGTATATGACGAATATCACCCGGCCGCCGCGAGCCTTGATGGCGGCGGTCATGGCGGCGATATCGGCTATGTGCCGGCGGAAGAAGGTGTCGTCCAGGGGCCTCAGGGCCGCGATCTTGGACCTGATCTTGGCTTCGTTCTCCGCATTGCTGGCCCGGGAGACCGCATCCGGCGATTCTCCCAGGTTGCGGAATACCCGCTTGTAATAGAGATCCGGCATGGCCACACGGCTGTAATCCGCCAGGGTGGAGCGGTCGGGGAGGGTGGTGAGGTATTGGGGGGTGGCGGCGGAGCTCAGCAGCCGCTTGGTCAGGGCGTTCAGGGGGCTCCCGCCATCGGCATAGCTGCGCAGGTGGCCGTGCCAGGCGTCAGCCAGGCGCCTGTCGACCATGGTGAAATCCGGCAGGCGCCATCTCCCACTGGACCGTTCGGCATCCCGTTCATAGCCGCTGGATTCCACGAATGCACCGCTATCCGCGAGGGCCGCGGGCGCGAAACCCACCAGCACGGTCCCGGTCACCAGCGGGTCGGCCGCGATGCCCTGGAACACCGGCAGGAAGCTCGAGCCGTCGATGGCCAATTGCACCGGTTCGAGCCCCGTCCTCTGCCGCAGCACCTGTTGATCCAGGTCCAGTTGGGTGCGGGAGTCGCCCACCAGGATCAGCCCCTGCTTGCCGACCGTATCCGCACGTGCGCGTTTTTCCAGCCACAGGGTCTCGGTGTCAAGCATGCCCGCCTTGAAGCCGCGCCGCGCCAAGCCGATCTCCATGGTTCCGATCCAGGCGATGAGCACTGCCAGCGCCACGCCGAGCAGGAGCGGCCAGGCCAGCCGTGGCAGCCGCTGGTTAGAACTGGAAATAGATGAAGGCACGTTGGTCTCCGCCCGAACAGAGGAAGATCCCCACCAGGCAGGCGCTCACCGCCAAGGTCTGCCAGAGGGGACCCAGCTTGGAAAAACGCTCTTCCAGCGAGCCATCCCTCTGGATGAAATGCCAATAGAAGATACCGCCGAGGGTGGCGTACAGCGGGAGCGTGAGCACGAAGTCGTCATAGCTGTCAGCGTCGAACCGGAACAGCGCCTTGACCACATGCCAGGCGGCGGCAGGGCCATGGGCACGGAACGGTATCCAAGTCAGGCTCACGATCAGGAAGACGACGAAGGCGGCGAGCTTCGCGGGGATTCCGGTCGTCCGTTCCCGTCCCCGTTGCCACCACCGCTCCGCCGCCAAGTAGAGGCCATGCAGCGCACCCCAGAGCACGAACATCCAGGAAGCCCCATGCCACAGGCCGCCGATGAGCATGGTCAGCATGAGGTTCACGTAGGTGCGGATCTCGCCGCCGCGGTTGCCGCC
>DASYZF010000209.1:0-1714 GCA_035946515.1 Gammaproteobacteria bacterium
CGACGGCCGCCTCAAGGTGCAGGGCCGCGGTCTCCTGGGCCTCGGTGCGCCGCAAGCGCCCCTCGACCTCGGCAACTCCGGCACCGCCATCCGCATCCTCATGGGCCTCATGGCGGGCCAGGCCTTCGCTTCCACCCTGACCGGCGACGGATCCCTGCAGAAGCGCCCCATGCAGCGGGTCATCGATCCGCTCAGCGCCATGGGTGCGCGCATCGAGAGCCGCGAGGGCGGCCGTGCGCCGCTCACGGTGCACGGCGTCCATCCGCTCAAGCCCCTGCGTTACGTCCTGCCCATGGCCAGCGGCCAGGTGAAATCCGCGCTGCTGCTCGCCGGGCTCTACGCCGGCGGCTACAGCTGGGTGAAGGAACCCGGACCGAGCCGCGACCACACCGAGCGCATGCTGAGCGCCTTCGGCCACGGCTGCCTGAAGGAGAACGGCTGGATCGGCATCCACGGCGGCGGTGCGCTGCTCGCCACCCAGGTGGAAGTGCCGGCGGACCTGTCCTCGGCGGCGTTCTTCCTCGCCGCCGCCGCCATGCTGCCCGGCAGCCGCGTGCTGCTGGAGAACGTGGGCGTGAACCCCACCCGCGACGGCATCCTCCGGCTCCTGAAACGCATGGGTGCCGAGATTAGGCTCCTGAACCCGCGCCAGCTGGGCGCGGAGCCGGTGGCGGACATCGAAGTGGAGGGCACGCGCTTGCAGGGCATCGACATCGGCCCCGGGGAGGTGGTGCTGGCCATCGACGAGATCCCGGCCCTGCTCATCGCCGCCGCCGCGGCGCGCGGCACCACCCGCGTGCGCGGTGCGGGCGAGCTCAGGGTGAAGGAGAGCGACCGGCTGCAGGCCATGCAGGAGGGCCTCGCCACCCTGGGCGTGCCCGTGGAGTCGAGTGCCGACGGCATCCAGGTCACGGGCGTGGAGCGCTTCCAGGGCGGCGAGATCCAGAGCCACGGCGACCACCGCATCGCCATGGCCTTCGCCATGGCGGCGCTGAAGGCCCAGGCGCCGATCCTGATACGGGATTGCCGCAACGTGGATACCTCCTTCCCCGGTTTCGTGGCCCTGGCGGCGAAGGCGGGCCTCGGCATCACCGCTCACGAAGAGGCAGCCGCGTGACCCTGGCGCTGGTCATCGCGCCAGTCATTGCAATAGACGGGCCTAGCGGCTCCGGCAAGGGCACCATCAGCCGCCGGGTGGCGGCGCAGCTCGGCTGGCATCTCCTCGACAGCGGTGCCCTGTACCGGATCCTGGCCCTGGCAGCCCAGGAAGCGGGGGCCGGCAGCGACGGCGCCCAACTCGAGCGCCTCGCCTGGGGGCTCAAGGTGGAATTCGGCCAGGACGCAAAGGGTGGGGAACGCATCCTCCTGGCGGGCAAAGACGTGACCTTGGCGGTGCGGGCCGAGGAGACCGGGGAGCGGGCTTCCCAGCTCGCGGTCATCCCCGGGGCCCGGGCCGGCCTCGCTGGCTTGCAGCGGAGTTTCCGCCGCGCCCCGGGTCTCGTGGCCGACGGCCGGGACATGGGCACGGTCATCTTCCCGGAGGCCCGGCTCAAGATCTTCCTCACCGCGAGTGCCCGTGAAAGGGCCGAAAGACGTTATAACCAGTTGAAAGAGAAAGGATTAACTGCTAACCTTGACGCCCTTTTTCGTGACATAAGTGCCCGGGACGAGCGGGATCAGACCCGTTCCCTGTCCCCCCTCCAGCCTGCGGCTG
>DASYZF010000210.1:0-2801 GCA_035946515.1 Gammaproteobacteria bacterium
AGCGCGTCTGGAGATAGCGCGGCGTCCGCCATTCCGCGGGGAGCCCGTCCTGCTTCAGGAACTTGCCGAAGAACTTCTCGAGCATGGCAGTGGCTGTCCTGGCCTGGGCGGTGATCTGGCCACTAGTGTAGCCGTCCGGACGGGGAGTTATGTGAAGTCCGTCTCATGTCCCGATGATCTTAAGGCCAGGGCAAGCCCGGCCGACCTCCAGGGCCGGCCGGGCAGCGTCTTTCAATGCGCCGGGGTGAAGGCCTGGGCGTAGCTGGCCTTGTCGTCCGCGTACACGATCCACACGAGATGGGTGGCGGGGTCCACGGCCACGGAATGGGTGCCCTTGGGGATGGTCACCTCGCCCAGCACCGTCCCCTTGGCGGTATCCACCGCCACGAGCCGGCCGCTGCTCGGTATATAGAGCATCCCCGTGCCCGCGTCGAAGGCGACTTGGTCCACGCGACCGTCGCCGATGTCGATGGCGGGCAGGCTCTTGCCCTCCGGCAGCGAGAACCCCGAGACCTTGGCGCTGTGACCGGCCACGTAGAGCTTGCCGCCTTTGGTGTCGAGGGCGAGGCCGTGGGGCGAGTCCGTGGCCGGAGCGGGCCAGGTGGCGACCACCGCATCCTTCGTCAGGTCCAGCACCGCCACTTCGTTCTTGTCCTTGATGTTGAGGTAGAGCCGGTGCGCGGCGGCGTCCATCGCCATGATCTCCGGCACGCCGGGGATGTCGATGTGGCCGACGATGGCGTCCTTCCGGGCGTCGATCACCCAGAGCTCGGTGCCGTCGTCATGGGACACGTACAGCTTGTGGCTGTCCGCATCGTAGGCCATGTCGTCGGTGGGACCGGCGGTGGCGATGAAGCCTGTCTTCTCCAGCGTCTTGCTGTCGATGACGGCTACACCCTGGATGCCGCCGGCGAAGTACTTGCCGTCGGCCGTGTCCACGGCCACGCCGGAGGTCTTCTCCACCGCCGGGATCTCGCGCAGCAGTTTGTCGCTGTCGAGATCGATGACGGTGAGGGTACCCGCCTGGCTGTGGGCCGCCAGCAGGCGGTGCTTGGCTGTGTCCACGGTCACGAGATCGAAACGCTTCGCTTCGGGAGAGACCTGCACGGGGGTCTCGGCCGTGAGCGCCGCGGCGCCGGCTTGGAGGTTGATGCAGCAGGCCGCGAGGGCCAGGGGAAGCAGGGAGAGGGTCTTGGCCTGCATGGGAAGCTCCTGTGGATGAGTTTGGGGCTATGGCGCGAGTATAGGGTAGGGCACGGGACGCGCCAGTTTGACTTTTCTTGACAGAAGCACGGGCGGCCCGGCTAACGCTCCGCCTCCCGCTCCTGTTAGCCTGTTCCCCTGCGGCAAAGGAGGCTCTGCATGAAGATTTCCGGAAACACCCTGCTCATCACCGGCGGCACCTCCGGTATCGGCCGCGCGCTCGCGGAAGCCTTCCATGCCGAGGGCAACCAGGTGATCGTGGCCGGACGCCGCCAGGCGCTCCTGGACGAAGTGACGAAGGCCAATCCGGGCATGAAGTCCGTGGTGCTGGACGTGGAGGACGCCGCTGCCATCAGACGCTCCGCGGCCAAGCTCCTCGAGGATTTCCCGGCGCTCAACGGGGTGATCCACAACGCCGGCATCATGCGCTCCGAGACGCTCGCCAAGGGCGAGCTCGCGGATGCGGAGGCCATCATCGCCACCAACCTCCTAGGCCCCATCCGCCTCACGGCGGCGCTCCTGCCTGCGCTCCTCAAGCAGCAGCAGGCCACCATCATCACGGTGACCTCGGGTCTCGCTTTCGTGCCCCTGGCGCTCACGCCCAGCTACAACGCCAGCAAGGCGGCCATACATTCCTACACCCAGGCCATGCGCTACCAGCTCAAGGACACCTCGGTGCAGGTGATCGAGCTCGTCCCCCCTTATGTGCAGACGGACCTGCAGGGCCCGCGCCAGGCTGCCGATCCCACGGCCATGCCCCTCAAGGACTTCATCGCCGAGGCCATGGACCTCCTCAGGTCCTCCCCGGATGCTGCGGAGATCCTGGTGGAGCGGGTGAAGGCGCAGCGTTTCGCCGAGGCGAGCGGCAGCTACGACGCCTTCTTCAGGATGATGAACGAGCGGGTCATCGCCGCCCGCAAGGATTGGCACTGATAGGCCCCCGGCCGGCCCTCATCGGAATCGATACCCACCTGGCGCTTGGCACCCTGCCGGACCGCGGCCCGCCTGGCCTCAGAGAATCCCTGAGTACCTGACCAGGGTCGTCCCCTAGCCCATTTCGGGGCAGACCCGATGGGGTTTCTTTTGCCCAAGGCGTCAACTGTGTCCAAGCGGATGGACATGGAAAGTCACTGCCTGCCAAGGGATACGACAGGCCAGCGCATGGGATGCCGAGCCGCGACACGGGGTACACAGGTCTGGGACGGCCTGTGGCCCAGGAAGAGGTGAGCCGACATGGATGGGATATCTTCGAAGAAGGACGAACGGAGCCGCCGTCACGCCGCGAAGCACCGGCACGAGTGGGCCGTCGTGCAGGTCTACGCCATCAGCGGCGACACGGTCACCTCCGTCAATCACCACTGCCTCATCGCGGAACGCTCGCGGGCCGGCCTGCGGCTGATCTGCGAAGAGGCTTTGCCCGTGGGCGAGCGGATAGACATCACCGTCGACCTCGGGTTCAGCGACGGTTCCAGGACTTTCACGGGCATCCCCCGGAACCTGGCCGTGGCTTATGAAAGCAGCGGCTACCTGGTGGACGTGGAGCTGGTCTCCGACCATCGCACCGCCGCTTGGAGACAGCAGTTCCACTGAGCCGGGGG
>DASYZF010000211.1:0-1668 GCA_035946515.1 Gammaproteobacteria bacterium
TCAGCGAGAGCCGCCGGCCCGACAGAGAGGGACCCCAGGGCGAGCAGGCCCAGGAGCACCGGCTTGCAGGAGTCAGGGAAAATCTTGAAGTCGCGGATCATGGCTTTATCCTCCGGAAACACGTAAATCCCACGCTTGCGATCTGAGGTATAGACGAGCCCCCCGGCAAGCCGGCCGAAAATCTTATGAAATATGCTTGATTCATTTATGCGCCCCGGAAAGGCCCGGAAAGCCTTGTGGCGCAAGGGGGTAAGGCTAGTAGGCGAAAGATCCGGCCTCTGGGGGAAGCCCCGGCGGACAGGGTCAGCCGTGCTCCAGCTCGCCCAGGTCCGCAACGATATTGGCCCCTTCCCGCAGCATGGCGTCCTGGGGGTTCACCACCGCCCCGTCCGCCGGGAGCGCCGGCGGTGTTCCGGTGACCCGCTTCCAGGCCACGTCGTCGCTGGCCCGCCAGGCCTCTTCCCGCTGCTCCTCGCGCTTGCGCACGTCCAGCATCAGGGACAGGCTCGTGACCGCGTCCGCTTTCCTGATGTGATCCAGGTCGTTCACATAGAGCTGGTATAGCGGGTCCGCCTTGGCGCGCTCGTCGTGCAGCTTGCGCAGCTCCGGCAGCAGCGCTTCGAGGCCGTCATGCACCGGGTTGAAGTCCACCGGGTCCACGGTGTCCCAGGGCAGGGCGTTGTCCTCGGTCTCCTCCCCGAACTGCTTGGGGTTGATGTCCGAGGGCAGTTGGATGTCGGGCGTGACGCCCCGGTCTTGGGTGCTCGCCCCGGTCACCCGGTAGAACTTGTCGGATACGAACATGAGCTGGCCCGCGCCGGCGCTGTCGTCCACGAGCTGGCCGAGATCCACGAACTGGGTGGCGACCCCCTTGCCGTAGGTGTCGCTGCCGACGATGACCCCGCGCCGGTAATCCTGGATGGCGGCGGCGAAGATCTCGGTGGCCGAGGCGCTCAGGCGGTCCACCAGCACCGCCAGCGGGCCGTTGTACACGGGGGCCGTGGTGGAACGCACGATGTCGATGTGGTCGTCGGAGCTGCGCAGCTGCACCATGGGGCCGCGCGGGATGAAGAGCCCGGCCAGGTCCGCCGCCTCCTGCACCGAACCGCCGCCGTTGTTGCGCACGTCGAGGATCACGCCGTCCACGTGCTTGGCCTCGAGTTCGAGCAGCAGCCGGCGCACGTCGCGGGACACGCTGTTGTAGTCCGCCTTGCCGGCGGCGCGGCCGTCGAAGTCGCTGTAGAACTCCGGGATCCGGATCACGCCGATGCGCGCCGTGCCCTGCTTGCGAGGCACGCTGATCACGTCGCTGCGCGCGGCCTCGTCCGCGAGCTTGATGGCGTCGCGCACCAGGCGGATGGGCTTCTGGGGCGAGCCGGGTGCCGCGTTCGCGGACAGCACCTTGAGGCGCAGCACCGTGCCCTTGGGCCCGCGCGTCAGCCGCACCACGTCGTCCAGGCGCCAGCCGCCCACGTCCACGAAATCCCCGGCCTCACCCTGCCCCACGGCCGCGATGCGGTCGCCGGCATGCAGCTCGCCGCTCCTGGCGGCCGGGCTGCCGGGCAACACCCGGGCGACCTTCACGTAGTCGTCCCCGGCCTGGAGCTCCACGCCGATGCCCTCGAGCTTGAGGCTCATCTGGGTCTTGAACTGCTGGTACTCCACCGG
>DASYZF010000212.1:0-2715 GCA_035946515.1 Gammaproteobacteria bacterium
TCCAAAAACACCGTCTCCGCCGCCAACTCCTCGAAGCAGAGGTTCACGGTGCGGCCGATGCCGCTGGTGCGGTGCGCCACCCCCGCCGGGACGGTGAGGGCCTGCAGGGGGCCGATGCGTATCGGCTCGCGATCCTTGAACTCGATGAGGATGGCGCCTTCCAGCACGATGAAGAGCTCGTCCGATTTCGGGTGCTGGTGCCAGCGGTAGGGCCCCTCGAAGACCGCGAGGCGCAGGCAGCTGCCGTTGACGCGGTTCATGACCTGGTTGCGGTAGGAATCCGTTACCGCGCGGGCTTCGGTGGTGAGGTCGATGAGCTTAAGGCCCGGGTAGCGCACCGGCTCCTGCATGTACTTTTCGGCGGTGGTGTCGCTCATGGATGGGTCTCCCTGCCCGCCGAAGTTTGCGCTTCCCGTCGTGGGCCCTCAACCTGCCCCGAATGCAGGCGCTAAGGCCAAGCATTCCGGGTGACTGCGTCACCTACCGTCCTGTGCTGTTTTGCTGCGCTTCCTGCTCTGCAAACTAGTCCAGCCTGCACATCCTGTGCAGGCGTTCGCGGTATACGGCGAACCATGAAAAAGCCCCGCTTTCGCGGGGCTTTTTGTTCAACTAGCGCTTCTTTTTCTTGGCGCCAGTCTTCTTCTTTTTCTTAGCAGCTTTCTTTTTCTTGGCCATGGTCGGTCTCCTTCTGTTAGGTTGACTAACGATATTCCTCCCAACCATTGCCGACCCCGGGAGGGCAATCGACAACGTGACGTAAGCTTAATATAAAAACTCCGTCTCTGCACAAGTCCCCGACCCCCTCAACTCCCCGTCAAGCCCTCCGGCCGGCCGCGCCATCATCAGCCGGCGCGTCTTAAGGCGATCTCCTCACCAGTTCTGCGGCGGCTGGCGCGTGCTCACGTTGAGGCGGTTGAACACGTTGGTGGTGGCGATGGAGAGCAGCAGCGTCATGAGCGCCTTGTCGTCGTAGTGCCTGGCCGCTTCGTCCCAGATCGCGTCCGGCACCGGGTCCATCTGGTCGGCGAGACGGGTGACGGATTCGGTGAGCGCCAGAGCCGCCCGTTCGGCGGCGTTGAAATGGGGCGATTCGCGCCAGGCGGAGACGGCGAAGAGCCGTTCCGTGGTCTCGCCCGCCTTGAGGGCGTGCTTGGCGCCCGAGTCCACGCAGGCACTGCAGCCGTTGATCTGGCTGGCGCGCAGGTGGCTCAAGGCCAGGGTGGCGGCCGGGACGCTGCCGTTCTGGACGGCGGCGTTCAGGGCCAGGATGGCTTTCATGGCGTCCGGCAAGAGGCCGGATCCGGTCTTGATGCGTGCGGTCATGGCGGGGCTCCAGATGAGTGGGATAGGTCGGCCGGACCCGGAGCGCTTAAAATCGTCACATCGCCCGGGTCTCATCCGTCAGACCCCTGACGTAACGAATCCGAGGAACGTGACCATGGACGAGAAGGCCTGGCTGGCGGCGAAGTTCGAGGAGAACCGGGGGCACTTGCGGGCCGTGGCCTTCAGGATGCTGGGCTCCCGCAGCGAGGCGGAGGACGCGGTGCAGGAGGCCTGGTTGCGCCTCGCCCGCGCCGACGCGAGCGAGGTCAGGAACCTGGGCGGCTGGCTCACCACGGTGGTGGGCCGGGTGTGCCTGGACATGCTGCGTTCCCGCAAGTCCCGCCGCGAGGAATCCCTGGACCTGGAGGCCCATGACCGGCCGGCGGGACCTGCGGCGGGCATGGACCCGGAGCGCGAGACCGAGCTCGCCGATTCCGTGGGGCTGGCGCTCTTGGTGGTGCTGGAGACCCTCGCCCCGGACGAGCGCATCGCCTTCGTGCTGCACGACATGTTCTCGGTGCCCTTCGATGAGATCGCGTCCATCGTGGGCCGTTCGCCGGAAGCGGCCCGGCAGCTGGCGAGCCGCGCCCGCCGCCGGGTGCAGGGCGCGCCCAAGGCGCCGGAACCGGACCTGAACCGGCAGCGGGAAGTGGTGCAGGCTTTCCTCGCTGCGTCCCGCGAGGGCGACTTCGAGGCGCTCCTGACGCTGCTGGACCCGGACGTGGTGCTGCACGTGGACCCGGCGGCGCTGGCAGGGGCCAAGGCCCGGGAAGCGCAGGGTGCACCGAGGTTCGAGGCGCAGATGCGCGGCGCCCGCACCGTGGGGGAGACTTTCCTCGGCCGGGCTCAGCAGGCGCGGCCCGCGCTCGTGGACGGCGTCGTGGGCGCGGCCTGGGCGCCGGACGGTCGGCCCCGAGCGGTGTTCGCTTTCGGCATCGAGAACGGGAAGATCACGTCCATCGAGGTCATCGCGGATCCCGCGCGGATCGCCGGACTCAAGGTGCAGCTCCTGGAGGGTTGAGGGTTATTCCTTACCCCGCTTGTAGCCGGCCTTCACCACGTCGCCCTTGCAGGCGAAGCCGCCCACGCCGTCGTTGGCGAAGTGCCGGGACTTACTCGAGTACCAGACCTTCTTGCGGGGGTTGAACCAGACGATCGCGTCCTGGGGGCAGCGGATCTGGGCCTGGGCTTCGTCGGGATAGGTGGCGACCTTGGGCGCCGCCGACCAGGCAGCGAGGGGCAGGGACAAAAGCAAGGCGGCGAGCAGCATGCGCATGGACGATCTCCTCTATCCCCTCTCGCTGCAGTGTGCGCCTCCCGGGGTTCCCCCTCAACCGTGCGGATCGTGGTCCGGGTCGTCAGGTAAGCGCTTCTCCATGGCCTGGTACTGGG
>DASYZF010000213.1:0-1673 GCA_035946515.1 Gammaproteobacteria bacterium
TTGTCCGGCGTGGTGCCCTTGAACAGCCCGAAGAACAGCTCCTGCATGCGCAGGGTCACCGGGCCCGGCTTGCCGGCGCCCACGGGCTTGGCGTCCACGCTGCGCAGCGGGGTGATCTCGGCGGCGGTGCCGCACATGAAGATCTCGTCGGCGAAGTAGAGGTATTCGCGGGGCATGTCCCGCTCCACCACTTCCATGCCGGCATCCTTGGCCAGGGTCATGATGCTGTGGCGGGTGATGCCGTGCAGGATGGCGGCGCTCGCCGGGGTGGTGTGCAGCACCCCGTCGAACACCAGGAACAGGTTCTCGCCCGCGCCCTCGGAGAGCAGGCCCGTGTTGGCGAGCGCGATGCCCTCGCCGAAGCCCAGGCGCCGGGCTTCGCGCGCGATGAGCTGGCCCGAGAGATAGTTGCCGCCGGCCTTGGCGCCCGCGGGGATGGTGTTGGGGGCGAAGCGCTGCCAGCTGGACACGCCCGCGTCGATGCCTTGCTCCAGGACGCCGGCGCCGAGGTAGGCGCCCATCTCCCAGGCAGCCACGGCCACTTCCGTGGGCGTCACCGCACTCAGGGCCGCGCCCTGGGTCGCCACGCCGCGGAAGGCGAGGGGCCGGATGTAGGCCTTGGGCAGCTTGTTGACCTTGATGACCTCGCGGCAGGCGCTGGCCATCTCCTCCTGGGTGTAGGGCATCTCCATGGAGTACACCTTGGCGGAGTGATACATCCGCTTCAGGTGGTCGTTGAGCCGGAAGATCATCTGCCCCTTGGGGGTCTCGTAGCTGCGGATGCCCTCGAACACCGAGGAGCCGTAGTGCAGCGCGTGGGCCATGACGTGGGTGGTGGCCTCGGCCCAAGGCTTGATCTTGCCGTTGTGCCAGATATGGGTGGGATAGGCCATGGCGCGTCTCCGCTGAAGGGCTACAGGAGGATAAAGGAAACCGGGGCGGCTGGTGGCCGCCCCGGATCGTCTCGCTCAATAACGATAGTGCTCAGGCTTGTACGGCCCGTCCTGGGCGACGCTGATGTACTTGGCCTGTTCCGGCGTGAGCCGGGTCAGGTGCACGCCGATGCGCTCCAGGTGCAGCCGCGCCACCTTCTCGTCCAGGTGTTTCGGCAGCACGTAGACCTGCTTGCCGTATTTCGCGCCGTGGGCGAAGAGCTCGATCTGCGCCAGCACCTGGTTGGTGAAGGAGTTGGACATCACGAACGAGGGGTGGCCGGTGGCGCAGCCCAGGTTCACGAGCCGGCCTTCGGCCAGCACGATGATGCGCTTGCCGTCCGGGAAGATCACGTGGTCCACCTGCGGCTTGATGTTCTCCCACTTGTACTGGCGCAGGGCCGCGATCTCGATCTCCGAGTCGAAATGCCCGATGTTGCACACGATGGCGTTGTGCTTCATGCGCTTCATGTGGTCATGGGTGATCACGTGGTAGTTGCCGGTGGCGGTCACGAAGAGGTCCACCTTGTCGGCGGCCTCGTCCAGGGTCACCACGCGGTAGCCTTCCATCGCCGCCTGCAGTGCGCAGATGGGGTCGATCTCCGTGATCCACACCGTGGCGCCGAGGCCGCGCAGCGACTGGGCGCAGCCCTTGCCCACGTCGCCGTAGCCCGCCACCAGCGCGATCTTGCCCGCCACCATCACGTCCGTGGCGCGCTTGATGCCGTCCACCAGGGACTC
>DASYZF010000214.1:0-7599 GCA_035946515.1 Gammaproteobacteria bacterium
CGTGGTGACGCCCGGCATCCGCCCGGTGGAGAACCGGCCGGACGACGACCAGAAGCGCGCGGTGACGGTGGAGCAGGCCTTCCAGAGCGGCGCGGACTACATCGTGGTGGGCCGCCCCATCCGCAAGGCGCCGGACCCGAAAGCGGCGGCGGAAGCCATCCAGAAAAGCATCGCCGCACTCTTTCCCAAGTGAGCACGCCTCTTAAGAACGATCTGCTATTACGCGCGCTGCTGCGCGAGAAGACGCCGCGTACGCCGGTGTGGATCATGCGCCAGGCGGGGCGCTATCTCCCGGAATACCGGGAGACCCGCGCCCGGGCCGGGAGCTTCATCGACCTCATGAGCACGCCGGAGCTGGCCTGCGAGGTGACGCTGCAGCCCCTGAACCGCTTCCCGCTGGACGCCGCCATCCTCTTCTCCGACATCCTCACCATCCCCGCGGCCATGGGCCTGGGGCTGCATTTCGTGGAGGGCGAGGGACCGGCCTTCGAACGGCCGGTGCGGGATCTGGCTTCCATCTCGAAGCTCGGGGTACCGGACCCGGAGACGGAGCTGCGTTACGTGATGGACGCGGTGCGCCTGATCCGCCAATCCCTCGCCGGCCGCGTGCCGCTCATCGGCTTCGCCGGCAGCCCCTGGACGCTCGCCTGCTACATGGTGGAGGGCGGCTCCAGCAAGGATTTCTCCCGCATCAAGTCCATGCTCTACCGGGAGCCCCGGGTGCTGCAGAAGCTCCTGGACACCCTGACCCGGGCGGTGACGGTCTATCTCGATGCCCAGATCGCCGCCGGTGCCCAGGCGGTGATGCTCTTCGACACCTGGGGCGGCGCGCTGACCCCGCCCGCTTACAAGGAGTTCTCGCTCCAATACATGAACGCCATCGTGGGCGGCCTCAGGCGCGAGAGCGAAGGCCGGCGTGTGCCGGTGGTGCTCTTCACCAAGGGCGGCGGCGCCTGGCTCGAGGACATGGCGGAGAGCGGCTGCGATGCGCTCGGCATCGATTGGACCCAGGACCTCGCCGACGCGCGGCGCCGGGTGGGTGACAAGGTGGCGCTGCAGGGGAACCTGGACCCCTCCGCCCTCTACGCGCCGCCGGAGACGATCCGGGATCTGGTGTGGAAGACCCTCGCCCAGTACGGCCACGGCAGTGGCCATGTGTTCAACCTGGGGCATGGCATCCACACGGACATCACGCCGGAACATGTTTCAGTCATGGTCAGCGCGGTTCACGACCTCAGTCCTGCTTACCATACGTAAAAGCTGCTGCGCTCAGCATAGCCTCGTTCTGCCTTCGCTCGCGAGGCTTTAGTCAGCCCGCGAAAGATAAAGAAAAGGTGCCTAGCGGTGCCCTTTCATCTCAGCAGCTTCACTGGCTTTTTCTGCCCCGGCTCGGGAGGCATCTCGATCTTCGGATGCGCTGCGTCGTAAGCGAGGATGTCCGGATCGTTCAGATGCTCCGCCTTCCAAACCATGGCCCGATGGATCCGGTGGTAGCCGCTCGGGTGGTCGTAGAAGAAGACCTCTTCCAGGGTGCCGGGCTCCATCTTGCGGTACTCCGAGAGATGGATGGCCGCCTGGGCGAAACCGTCCGGCTGCCGGGAGGCGTTGAGACCGAAGATGTCCGCCTCCGCCTCCTGGGTGCGCGTCAGGGTGTTGGTGACGGGCGTGAGCACGAAGAGATACACGGAGAAAAGCACCACGAGCAGCGGCAGGCCGGCCGGGTCGCCCACGTCGCGTATGCCCCAACCGGCGCCCCAGCCGGTGCGCAGCTTCTCGAAGGACCATTTGAGGAAGGCGAACCCCAAGATGATGAGCACGCTGAACTCCACGATGCCATGGAACACGTGGTGGAGCACGTAGTGGCCCATCTCATGCCCCAGCACCGCCTTCACCTCCTCCGGCGAACCGCGGTTGATGAGGTTGTCATTGAGGCTGATCTGGGTGGTGCCGAAGAGCCCGCTCACGTGGGCGCTCATGCGCTTGGTCTGCTTGGAAGCATCGAACTCGAATACGTCCGTGGCGGGGATGCCGTTGGCCCGGGCCATGGACAGTATCTGCTGCTTGAGGGGTCCGTCCGCCAGCGGGTAGAACTTGTTGAACACGGGCTCAAGATAGGTGGGCCCGATGGCGATGCTGAACACGATGAACAGGATGCCCACCAACGCACCCCAGATCCACCAGGTGCGCGGCGTCTTGCGCACCACGGCGTAGATGACCACGAACGCCACGGTGCCGAGGATGAGGCTCAGGATCAGGCCTTTCGCCTGGTCGCCTATGAACGCGCCCAGGTCCTGGTTGGACATGCCGTACTGGTGCTCCCGGAAATAGCCCTCGTAGAGCGTCCAGGGCAGGGTCACTACGGTGGTGAAGACGATGTATTCGATGGCATAGAACGCCGTCTGCAGCCACTTGAAGCGCACCAGCCTCTCGTTGAAATCCCTGAGGCGCGTCGAGAGGCCGTTGCCGAGCAGGAGCCAGGCCACCAGGAGGCCCACCAGGAAGTCCCAGAGGATCAGCCAGTAACCTCCCTCGAAGTAGGCATCGGACTTGGCGCGCGCGGCTGGCGACAGGGTGTCGAGCCAGGCCTGGGTGGCGGCGTCGGCGTCGAAATGTGCCGCGACACTGGCCGTGGCCGGGTTGGCATCCGGCTTGCTTGTATTCTGAGGAGCGGCAGCCGCGTTGATCAGATACAAGGCGGCGACGGCCACGACCAGGAACATGCACAGGCGTCTCATGGGCTTCTCCCTATTGTTCTGCCGCAGACAGTAACAGTATTAGGAGCGCCCGGCGCCGCGAAGGACGGCTGACAACGCCGGGCTGACAATATTTGTCAGGCTTGGTCAGGATTTGTTTGTTCCGTGTCCATCAACAACCAATAAAGACCCGGCACAGGAACCGGCCACCATGCATCACCGCATCCAGCTGCTGCTGTTGAGCAGTTCCCGCACCTCCGGCGCCGGCTTTCTGGAACATGCCGAAGGTCCCATCCGCGAGTTCCTGGGCACCCGTGTCGGGCGGGTGCTCTTCATCCCCTATGCGGGGGTGAGCCACGACTACGCCGAGATGACCGAGAAGACGGCGGCGGTGTTCGCGCGGCTGGGCTATACCCTCACCGGCATCCACACGGCGGCAGACCCGGTAGCGGCGGTACAGGGAGCCGAAGCGGTGGCGGTCTCCGGGGGCAACAGCTTCCGGCTGCTCTCGCTCATGCAGCAGCACCGGCTGCTGGCGCCGCTCCGCGCCCGGGTGCTGGCGGGGATGCCTTATATAGGCTGGAGCGCGGGCAGCAACCTGGCCTGCCCCACCATCCGCACCACCAACGACATGCCCATCGTCTGGCCGGAGGGCTGCGAGGCCCTGGGGCTCATCCCCTTCCAGATCAACCCCCATTACACCGAGCTCCTGCCGCCGGAGCACCAGGGCGAGACCCGCGACGACCGGCTCAGGGAGTTCATGCGGCTCAACCCCGAGATGCCGGTGCTGGGCCTGCGCGAGGGCAGCGCGCTGCGCGTCTCGGGCGGCGAACTCAAGCTCCTGGGCACGCTGGATGCGAAGCTCTTCGAGGGCGGCAAGAGCCGCGAGCTCTGCCCGAACGAGTCCTTGCAGTTCCTGATGAAGTGATCCCGCCGCTCACTTCCGGCCGCATGACCTCGTTATAATGCCCGCCTCGAAACTCCATCCCTCTTCAAGGAGCATCTCATGGGTCAGGGCGATCGCAAGACGCGTAAAGGCAAGATCTGGCGCGGCAGCTACGGGAACACCCGCAAGCACAAGGCGCGGGTGAAGGCCTCCTCCCCCGCCGGCAAGACCGCCGCCAAGAAGAAGAAATGAGCGCGACGCCGGAGCCACACGGCTCCGGCGTGGCATATGTCCCTTGGAGATGACTCCGGCCTGAAGACACGCTAGAGTTTTCCGAGCCGTATCCAGGAGTACGCCATGGACCGCCGAGTCGTCGCTTCCCTCGCTTTCGCCGCCTTGCTCGCCGCCTGCAGCAGCGACCCCTACGCCGACCTGGTGCAGCCGAAGGACGCGGTGACGCTGCCTTCCGGCCTCGCCTACAAGGTGCTCAAGGCCGGCGACGAGAGCGCGCACCCGGCGCTCAGCAACCAGGTGACCGTGAACTACACTCTCTGGCAGCCACCGGCGCCGCAGTCGGACGCGAACACCACCGACAACCTGAACACCACACCCACCTTCAAGAAGCTCGAGAGCACCACAGACGACAAGGGCGTGAGCAACCCGGCCACCTTCCCCTTAGGCAAGCTCATCAAGGGCTGGCAGCAGATGATCCCGCTCATGAGCCCGGGCGAACGGGTGCGTGTGTGGATCCCGGCGGACCTGGCCTACGGCGAACACCCGACCCGCGCGGACCATCCGCCCGCCGGCCCGCTGATCTTCGAGATCGAGCTCGTCGCCATCGGCCAGTGAGCTTGAAGATGCGTCCCGCCCTCGCCGCTTCCCTGATCGCCACCCTGCTGGGCGGCTGCAGCTGGGTGGGCCCGAGCACCGAAGCCCTGCACAAGGACATCGCGGTGCTGGACGCGGGCTCCGTCGGCAATTGCCGCCTCATGACCCGCACCGACCTCACGGTAGGCACCAAGCTCGGCAACTTCCAACGCATGCCCGCGGACATACAGCACGACCTGCAGATGCTCGCGATCAACCAGGCGGCGGTGGCCGGCGACGACACGGTCGCGGCACTCTCGTCCATCGTGGACGGCAAGCAGACCTATGGCCTATACGTCTGCGGCCAAGGGAACCTGGCAGGGACGGCGGCGCCGGCCGCAGCTACGGTTCCGGCCGAGTCGGCGATCACGGCTGTGAAAACTATGCCTTATAACCCGCCGCAGTGATTGTAATAGCAGTCTACTAACCTTCCCTGGTGTACCGACCAGCCCCACCCTCCATGGTGGGGCGTTCACCGCATGCGGTGAACCCTCCGCGTTAATCCGTTTCCAACGCCGCCTTGAGCGGTGCCAGTTCCTTCTCGTAACGCCTCCAACGCCCCACGGCACTCGTGTACACCGGCTGGCGCACCTGGGCCAGGCTCGCGGTGCGTACCGGTCTGCGGGCGGCGTGGAAACGGAGGCAGGCCTCGTCCCAGGGCAGGCCGCAATGGGCCACGAGGCGGCGCGCGCCGGTCTCGAGATCCACCACCAGATCCTCGTAGACGATAGGCAGCGTCGCCTCCGGCAACAGCCGCGACCAATCCGCCATGAGCTGCCGGTACATCCGATGGAAGCGGCCGAGCTCGCCGAGTTCGTAGCTGAAGGGATGGCCCGTGGTGAAGAGCCTGGCGTAGAGGGAATAGCAGGTGTCCAAGGGATCGCGCAGGCAGTGCACGATGCGGGCCTTAGGGTAGAGGCGCCGGATCAGGCCCACGAACACCATGTTGCCCGGAAGCTTGTTGGTGACGCGCGCTGCGCCGGGTGCGAGTTCACCCAAGTAACGGCTGTAGCGGCCTGCGACGCGGCCGAGCGCCGCCGCATCGAGCTTGGCGAGCTGATGCGGCAAGGCGTGATCGCCCGGATCCGGGGGCAGCTCTTCCCGCAGGCAATTGCGCAGGGCATGGGTCTCGCCGGCGCCGTACACCGCCGGGTGGCTCGCCAGGATCTGCTCCACCAGACTCGTGCCCGAGCGCGGCATGCCGACGATGAACACCGGACGCTCGTCCTCGCTGCCCGCCGCTGCCAGGGCGGGGAACCCGTCGATGAAATCCCTGAAGAAACGGGCTTGGCGCGTTTCGTCGTAATGGATGCCGGCGCGCTTCAGGCGGTTGCCTGCCGTGAGATGCGCGAAGGCCTTGCCGGTCTCCCCTTCCGCATCCCAGGCCCGGGCCAGGGCGAAATGCAGCGGCACCGCCTCCTCCGGCGGGAGCGCCTCGGCGCGCTCCGCAAGCGCCATGAGTACGGGCCACAGGGGATCGTTCGGCTTCAACCGGACCACATCCATGAGGTTGTGGAAGGCGCTGGGATAAGCGGGCTTCAAGGCGAGCGCGCGGCGGTAGTGCAACTCGGCACCAGCGAGGTCGCCGTGCATGGCGAGCACGTTGCCGGTGCCGTTCTCCGCCTGAGGGGAATCCGGCGCGAGTTCGAGGGCCCGGGTCTGGCAGCGGGCCGCCTCCTCGATCTCACCCGCTTCCCGCAAGGCCACGCTCAGGGCCTGCAGGCGCTCGGGATCCCGGTCGGCGAGGGCGGCGGCCATACGGAACGCGGCGCGGGAAGCCTGCACCCGTGCCAGCTGCTGCAACGAGCGGGCGCAAGCGTACCAAGCGGTGTAGTGATCGGGGTCGAGCCGGAGCGCCTCCTCGAACGCCGCCAGGGCCCGGGGATGGTCGCCCTCATCCGCGTACAGCATCCCCAAGTTGAGATAGCCCTCCAGGTAGTCGGGCCTGAGCTCAAGCGCTTCCCGGTAGAGATGCTCGGCGTCTACCGGACGGCCGAGCTGCTTCAGCACCCCGGCGAGGTTGGCGCGGTAGAGGTGGTTATTGGGTTGGAGCACGAGGGCCCGATCCAGGAACGGCAAGGCCGCCTCGCTCCGGCCGCGCTGGTGCAGCAAGAGCCCGAGGAAATGGGTCGCATCCGGCTGCTCCGGACGCGCCGCCAACACCGCTCGGTAGTCCCGTTCCGCCGCCTCCCATTCGGCACGCTGGTGGGCGGCCGCGGCCTGCTGCAGGAGCGCGCTGAGTCCGGCTTCAGAGACCATGGTCAAAAACCGCTTCCCACTGGGTTTTATGCATCTGTCGCCTGTGCCCTACAAAGTGCTGTTGATTCCGAAAATAGCTGAAACAAAATAATATCCTTAAATATCATTTGCTTATGTAAATTCCCGTCTTAAGGACAGCCCGAAATTATTTCTGTATTCGCGCTTTTGCAACATTGTGTTTCAACTACTATTAACGGCAAGCATTGAGACCAATCCGAGGACTCTAGGAAGGTTATCCCCATTTTCGCCCAAGCGGTCATGACCGGTGGCTTTGGATGCCCGGCTCTGTCCCGCACACATACACAGTGCCCTGAGGAGAAACAGAATGTCGAAGCAAAATCTCATCAGTAACGCCGTCCGTATCGCCCTCTTGTGCGGCGTGGCCTCCGGCCTCGCCAGCCGCGCGGCCCTCGCCGCCGATGACGCCCAGACTGCCGCGACGGACCAGAATTCCACCGCCCAACTCGGCAAGATCGAGGTCACGGGCACCAGGATCAAACGCACCGAGACAGAGACCGCGCAGCCGATCACCATGATCACGGCGCAGGAGATCAAGTCCTCGGGCCTCACCACCATCGGCCAGGTGATCCAGAAGCTCACCTCCACGGGCGCCTCGCTCAGCACCCTCGACAACTTCGGCGGCAACTTCCAGTTCACCGGCGGCGGCCAGAGCACCGTGGACCTGCGCAACCTGGGTTCCGTGCGCGTGCTGGTGCTGGTCAACGGGCGGCGCTGGGTGACGGGCCTCGACGACACCGTCGACCTCAACACCATCCCGGCCTCGGTCATCGACCACGTGGAAGTGCTGCAGGACGGCGCCTCCGCGATCTACGGTTCCGACGCCATCTCCGGCGTGGTGAACATCATCACGGTGAAGAACTTCAACGGCCGCCA
>DASYZF010000215.1:0-2355 GCA_035946515.1 Gammaproteobacteria bacterium
CCTGTGACCTCGGCCGTGTGAAAGCCGCGCTCTACCAGCTGAGCTAACCGCCCTTGGGAGGGAGCGCATTGTACGGGTCGAGGGGGAGGGGGTCAATGTGAGCCCCGGTCCGATAATCCACATCGATATCCTTCCATTGACTCTTGATTGGGTTGGGGATTTCCAGTTCATCCACAGGCCTTGCCGCTTCCTCCCGGGCCTACGGTCATCCCTGATGCCGGCAGCTGTGGGCAAATTGTGGATAACTTCACACGGGGTTTATTTTGGGAGCGGTGCTACCAAGGGATGCCGTCTCGCCGGTCGGAAATGTCGTGCCGGAGCCGAGCGCTCGTCCGATAGTGCCGCCAAGTGTGCAGGCAGAAAAAACCCCGGTGAGACCGGGGTCTGTGTGCGGGTGGTGAAGCCGCATCATTCCTCTTCGTAGACTTCCTTGAGCTTGCCGTCCAGGCGGCGCTTGTCCCTCATGTCTTCGATGGCACGCCAAGCCTGCAGGTTGCGGGCGGCAGCCTTGCCAGAGGCCTTGGACGGGAGTTTGGAACCGGGTTTGCGGCCGGGGGCGGAGGGTTCGTAGTCGAAGCCCTCGTCGTCGCCGGTCTTGGAGAGGATGTCATCGATGGCGGGCGGCTTGGATGCGTGCATTTAACCCTCGCGGTGGACCAGAACTCGGGACGGGAGACAACATGGACATAAAAACACCGGCGACCCCATGGTCGCCGGTGTGCGGTGCGTTTTATACCTTGTGTCGTCTTACTTGTAAATCTTTATCTTTACATTTCCTCACGATTTCTCGCGTTGGGCCTGCGCCGCTGCCGCAGCCTGGTGGTCGCGGGCGAAGAAGGTGTACATGGTCGGCACCACGAACAGGGTGAAGAGGGTGCCGATGGTCATGCCGGCGGCGATGACGATGCCGATGTCGCGGCGGCTGGCGGCGCCGGCGCCGCTGGCGATGAGCAGCGGGAACACGCCCAGCACCATGGCGGCGGTGGTCATGAGGATGGGCCGCAAGCGCACCGCGGCGGCATGCTCGATGGCCTGGCGTTTGGCCATGCCTTCGTGCTCCTGCATCTTGTTGGCGAAATCCACCATCAGGATGCCGTGCTTGCTGATGAGCCCCACCAGGGTCACGAGGCCCACCCAGGTGTAGATATTGATGGTGGCGAAGCCCATGGCGATGGGGATCAGGGCGCCGCAGACCGCCAGCGGCACGCTGGTGAGGATCACGAAGGGGTCACGCCAGCTTTCGAACTGCGCCGCCAGCACCAGGAAGATGATGATGATGGCGAAGAAGAACACGATCACGAAGGTGTTGCCTTCCGTTACGTACTGGCGGGTGTCTGCCGCGTAGTTCACGAAGAAGCCCGACGGGAAATACTTCTTGGCTTCCGCGTTGAAGTAATCCACCATCTGGCCCATGGTCCCCTGGCCGAAGCCGCTGATGGTGGCCGAGTTCAGCTGCTGGAACTGGTTGAGCTGGTCCGGCACCACGCTGCTGCTGATGGTGGCGATGGCCGACATCGGCACCATGGTGTTGCTGGCGGTGCGCACGTAGTACTGCCCCAGCTGGTCGGGATTGCGGCGGTAGTCGTCCGGCACCTGCGGGATGACCTGGTAGCTCCTGCCCTCCAGGCTGAAGAAGTTCAGGTAGCCGCCGCCCAGCATTACGCTGAGTGTGTTGGCCGCATCCTGCATGCTAATGCCGAGCTGCTGCGCCTTGTTGCGGTCGATGTCGATGTTGAGCTGCGGGCTGCTGAATTTGAGGTCGCTGTCCACGTAGTAGAACTGGCCGCTCTTGCGGGCGTCGGCCAGCATCTTCTGGGTGACGTCGAAGATGGTCTTGTAGTCGTCCGTGGAGCTCACCACGAAGGAGATACCGCCCTGGCTCGCGCCGGGCAGCGCCGGGAAGTTCACCGAGAAAGCGTTGATGCCCGAGATGCCGGCGAGCTTGCCCTGGATCTCCTTCTGGATGTCGAACTGGCTGCGCTTGCGGTCCTCCCAGGGCTTGAGCACGATGCCGCCGATGAAGTTGTTCACCGAGCCCAGGCCGTTGATGAGGAAGTAGGCGTCGCCCTCGGGGATGTCCTTGAAGATGTCGTTCACCTGGGCGGCGTACTTCTCCATCACCGCATGGGTGGAGTCCTTCTCGCCGAAACCGGTGACGAACACGAAGCCCTGGTCCTCGGTGGGCGCCAGCTCCTTCTGGGAGATGGCGTAGAACGCGAAGCACATGAAGAGCACGAAGCAGGCCACGAAGATGGTCACCGGGCGCCACTGCAGCACGTCGTGCAACATGTGTTCGTAGCGCTCCTTCAGGCCTTCGAAGGTGTGGTTCAGCTTCTCCTCGAACTTGCCCACCTT
>DASYZF010000216.1:0-6326 GCA_035946515.1 Gammaproteobacteria bacterium
GCGCTCTTCGACCTCATGGCCAAGTACCCGGAGATGACCCTCTTCGGCGAAGACGTGGCCCAGAAGGGCGGCGTCTACACCGTGAGCTCCGGTCTCTACAAGACCTTCAAGGGGCACCGGGTGTTCAACACGCTCCTGGACGAGCAGACCATCTTAGGAATGGCCCAGGGCGCGGCCTACATGGGCATGCTGCCCTTCCCGGAGATCCAGTACCTGGCGTATTTCCACAACGCCTGCGACCAGATCCGCGGCGAAGCGGCCTCCTTGCAGTTCTTCTCCAACGCCCGCTACCGCAACCCGCTCGTCATGCGCGTGGCATCGCTCGGTTACCAGAAGGGCTTCGGCGGCCACTTCCATAACGACAACAGCTTCACGGCCTTGAGAGACATCCCTGGCCTGGTGGTGGCCTGCCCGTCGCGCGGCGACGACGCAGCCATGATGCTGCGCACCTGCGCGGCCCTCGCCAAGGTGGACGGCCGGGTGGTGACCTATATGGAGCCCATCGCCCTCTACATGACCAAGGACCTCTACGAGCCGAAAGACAACGGCTGGCTCTTCGAGTATCCGGCGCCGGACCGCGCCATCCCCCTGGGAGAAGGGCGCATCTACAACCCGGCGGCCAAGGGTCTGCTCATCATCAGCTATGGCAACGGCGTGCCCATGTCCCTGCGCGTGGCTAAGAAGCTCGAGGCCGAGACCCGCAAGAAAGTGCGGGTGTTGGACCTGCGCTGGCTGAAGCCGCTCAATGCCGAACTCATGGCCAAGCATGCCAAGGACTGCGGCCGGGTGCTGGTGGTGGACGAAGGCCGCGAGACCGGCGGCATCGCCGAGGAGATCTTCACCCATCTCGAGGAGCACGCCCCGGGCATCCCGAAGAAGCGCGTGGCGGGCAAGGATTCCTACATACCACTGGCTTCCGCTGCGAACCTCGTGCTGCTGAGCGAAGAAGAAATCTATTCAGCAGCCAAGGCGCTGCTCAAGTGAACTCCGAGAGCTTCCAGTTCTGGTTCTTCAGCATGTTGGTCCCCGTAGTCGGCATGCTCGTCTGCGGCGCCGCCCTCATCGTCTGGATCGTCATGTCCCAGCGCACCAAGCGGCAGGCCATCGCCGCGGGGGTGGATGGTGCTGCTTACCGCGGTTTCGGGCCGCGCTGGATGGGGCTGCGGGTCGGGGTGTTCTGCATCGGCCTGGGCCTGCCCTTGATACTCATCACCGCTTTCGATGTGAAAGAAGACAGCGGCCTCGCCTGGGGACTGATCCTGCTGGGTACCGGCGGTGCTTTGCTGGTGAACCACCTCCTGGTCCGTCGTTACAATCCGTTGCAAGGCTGACTATCCAATCTGTAATGCGCGCACGCTGTGCGCGTTTCATTACAGATCTGTGTAATCCTCCACGCTGTCCAAATGGTAATTCCCGTAGCAGCTAAGCTTGCGGAAAGCGCCAGTAAAATACCCCGCGCGTAGCAGACTCCCAATCCCAGCCGTCAGGCGTCTTAAGTCCCCGATCTGGTGGATGACCCATGAGGTCATGCTCGCGCCGCACCGACACAAGGCCCGAGCATGGACCACGAGAAGAAAAGCATGAACGGCGAGACGCTCGCTCCTACGGAGAGCACTTGGCGTCCCTATGCCTTGCCCGCCGCCGTGGCGATGGTGGCGCTCTCCATCGTGGCCGTGTCCGTTTTCGGTGGGCGCAGCCTGGCTGAGGAAGGTCCTGCGCCGGCACCCGGCGCCGTCACCAGCGTGGAACTCACTCCCGCACAGTCGCAGGCGATCCGCGTGGAGACCGTGGGCACCTACCGCTTCGCCGTGGAGCGCCACGCGCCCGGCAGCATCAGCTTCGAGGCGGATCCGGCCCTGGTGCAGGGGGAGTCCACGTTGCTCACCGCCGCCGCTGCCTATGATGTGGCGAGCAAGGAGCTCGTCCGCGAGGACAGCCTCGGCACCGCCAACGGCCTCTCCCAGAAGCAGCTCGAGCAGGCGGCATCCGACAAGCAGACGGCACAGGCCGCGCTCGCCGCCGCGCGCCAGGCGCTGCGTGTCCTGGGCAAGACCGATGCCGAGATGGACGCCATGGTCGCCGCAGGTCACGTGGAGTCCGCCCCGGCGGGCGAGGCTTCCGCGCGCTGGGCGGTGGCCTACGCCGCCGAGGACGACGCACCGCTGCTCAAACCCGGCCAGCCGGCGCGGATAGTGGTCTCCGCCTTCCCGGGGCGCAGCTTCGGCGGCAGCGTGGCCCAGGTCTACGGTGCCCTGGACCCGGACACCCATCGCGTCACCTTCCGCTGCCGGATCAGCGACCCGGATCATGCCTTGAAGCCCGGCATGCTGGCCGACGTCTACGTGGAAGTGCAGAAGCCGGTGGAGTCGGTGGTGCTGCCGGATGACGGCGTGGTGCGGGAGGGCGACGGCACCATGACCGCCTGGGTCACCACCGATGGACGGCACTTCAGCCAGCGCGTGATCACCATCGGGCTGGAGCAGGGGGGCAAGACCCAGATCCTGACCGGCCTGAAGGCGGGGGAGCGGGCCGTGGTAGAGGGTGCGATCTTCCTCGATAACATGCTCCAAGCTCCCGTCGACGACTGATCGACGCGCTCCGGCTTTAAGGCCCCCGCCCCATGCTCAACTCCATCATCGCCTTCTGCCTCAGCCGCCGGACCATCGTCATCTTCGGCCTGTGCCTGTTCGCGGGCGCGGGCTACGTGGCGCTGCAGAAGCTGGACATCGAGGCCTACCCCAATCCCACACCGGTAATCCTGGAGATCACCGCCCAGGCGCCCGGCCTCTCGGCCGGCGAGATCGAGCGCTACTACACCATCCCTATCGAGAACGGGCTCTACACTGTGCCCGGGGTGCAGGTGGTGCGCTCCACCTCCTTCTACGGCCTGTCCTTCGTGCGTGTGCTGTTCAAGTACGGCGTGGATTACGACTCCGCCTATGCCCAGACCGCGGTGGCGCTGCAGCAGAACGTCAGCCTGCCGGGCGGCGTGGCGCCGAACATCCAGCAGAACAGTGGCACTGGCGAGATCCTGCGCTACCAGGTGGTCGGACCGCCGCACTTTGGCCTCGCCAACCTGCGCACCGTGGAGGACTGGATCGTGCGGCGCCGGCTGCTGCAGGTACACGGCGTGGCGGCGGTGAACAGCTGGGGCGGGCCCACCAAGGAATTCCAGGTGGACGTGGACCCGCGCAAGCTGCGCAGCTACGGCCTCACCCTACCGCAGGTGCTCACCGCGCTCGGCAACTCCAACATCAACGTGGGCGGACGCGAGATCCACATCGGTCAGCAGTCCATCAACATCCGCGGCATCGGGCTCATCGACGACGGCGGCGACGACGACCTGGCCCAGGGCTACAAGGTGGGCGACATCGAGCACGTGGTGCTGGCCGAGCACGGCGGCGTGCCGGTGCTCATCAAAGATGTGGCCAAGGTGAGCGTGGGCAACGTGCCGCGGCTCGGAATAGCCGGTCGGGACGGGGACGACGACATCGTCTTCGGCATCGTGGTCATGAACCGCACCTACCAGACCGACCAGGTGCTGCCGACGGTGGAAGCCACCATCGACACCATGAACCGGGACGGCAGCTTGCCCAAGGGTGTGAAGGTGGTGCCCTACTACGACCGTGCTTCGCTGGTGGATGTGACCACCCACACGGTGCTGCACAACCTGCTGTTCGGCTGCCTGCTGATCTTCCTCATCCAGTGGATCTTCCTCGGTGACCTGCGCAGTGCCCTCATCGTGGGGCTCAACATCCCCTTCGCGCTCCTGTTCGCCATCGTGATCCTGGTGGTGCGCGGCGAAAGCGCGAACCTGCTGTCGCTCGGCGCGGTGGACTTCGGCATCATCGTGGACTCGGCGGTGGTGCTGGTGGAGAACATCTTCCGCAACTTCCAGCGGCCCGAGGAGGTGCGGCGGCACCTGTTCCAGCGCCTCGCGGAGGGCGCCTGGGGGCCGGACCCCAGCGCCGCCAACGGCTACACGCCGCGCAGCGGGAGCTGGAGCGACCGGCTCAAGCTCATCCTCATCAGCACCATGCAGGTGAACAAGGCGGTGCTGTTCTCCATCCTCATCATCGTGGCGGCATTCGTGCCGCTGTTCACCATGCAGGGCGTGGAAGGCGCGATCTTCGGGCCCATGGCGCGCACCTATGCCTACGCCCTCACCGGCGCGCTCATCGCCACCTTCACCGTGACCCCGGTGCTGGCCTCGCTACTGTTGCCGGCCCAGATCAAGGAGGCCGAGACCGTGATCGTGCGTGGGCTGCATCGGCTCTACCGGCCGGTGCTGAGCTACGCCCTCAAGCACCGCGGCGCCATGGTGGCGACCGGTCTCGTGTTCCTGGGCCTAACGGGCTTCTGCGGTTCGCGGCTCGGCAGCGAGTTCCTGCCGCACCTGGACGAGGGCAACCTTTGGATCCGCGCGGAACTCCCCATGACCACCTCGCTGGAAGACGGCGAGGCCGCCAGCCGCGAGATGCGCGAGATCATAGGCAAGTATCCGGAAGTGGTCACCGTGGTCTCCCAGCACGGCCGGCCCGACGACGGCAGTGATGCCTCGCCCTTCTCGAACGTGGAGCTATTCGTGCCCTTGAAGCCCTACGCCCAGTGGCCCTCGGGCATGACCAAGGCGAAGCTCGTGCAGCAGGTGGATGCCGACCTGGAGAGCCACCTGCCGGGCGTCAACTTCAACTTCTCCCAATACATCCAGGACAACATCGAGGAGGGCATCTCCGGGGTGAAGGGAGCGAACTCCATCAAGATCATCGGCCCGAACCTCGACACCCTCACCAAGCTCGCAGCCGAGGTGCGGGACCAGATCGCCGGGGTGCGCGGCATCACCGACGTGGGCGTGTTCCCGGTGCTGGGCCAGCCGAACCTGGACATCACCGTGGACCGCGCCAAGGCCGCGCGCTACGGCCTCAACACCGGTGACGTGAACGCCGTCATCCAGGCGGCCCTGGGAGGCACCGTGGCCACCACCGTGTTCGAGGGCGACCGGCAGTTCGCCCTGGCGGTGCGCTACGCCGCCGCCTACCGCGACACCGTGGAGAAGATCCGGGGTCTCGAGGTGTCCTACCAGACCAGCAGCGGCGGCACGGCCTACGTGCCCCTGAGCGAACTCGCCAGCATCCAGCTCGACACCGGCGCCTCCTGGATCTACCACGAGAACGGCGAGCGCTTCATACCGGTGAAGTTCAGCGTGCGCGGACGGGACCTGGGTGGGGCGGTGCAGGAAGCGCAGCAGCGCATCGCCGATCACGTCACCCTGCCGGCAGGGTACCGCCTGGTATGGGCCGGTGAGTTCGGCGAGCTGCAGGCGGCCAAGAAGCGCCTGGAGGTCATCGTGCCCGTGAGCCTGGTGCTCATCCTCGGCCTGCTCTACAGCCTGTTCAATTCCCTGCGGGCTTGCCTGCTGACCCTCGTCGGCATCCCGTTCACCGCGGCCGGCGGCGTCCTGGCGCTCTGGGCCACGGGCGTGAACTTCAGCATCTCGGCGGCCATCGGCTTCATCTCGCTCTTCGGCGTGTCGGTGATGGTCGGCATCCTGTTCGTCACCTATTACCAGCATGCGAAGCGCCGCCACGACTCGCCTGTGGAAGCCATGTCGGAGGCGGCATCCCGGCTCATGCGACCCCTGCTCATGATGAGCATGTCGGCCGGCATCGGCCTCCTGCCGGCGGCGGTGTCCACCGGCATCGGCAGCGAAGTGCAGCGGCCCTTGGCCACGGTGGTGGTGGGCGGCATGGTGCTCGGGTCCATCCTGCTCCTGCTGGTGGTGCCGGCCCTCGAAGTCATGCTGCTCGGTCCCGAGGACCATCGCGGGGAGCAGAAGCGATGACCCGCAAGCACTATTCCGTCGTCGTCGTGACGCTATCCCTCGCGGGCTGCGCGGCGGGTCCCGATTTCGAGAGACCCAAGCCGCCCGAGGTGCAGGGCTATACCGCGGCGCCCCTCGCCACCACGGCGGCGGGGGCCCAGGCCTTCATCCCCGGCGCGGAGGTCTCCGGCGAGTGGTGGACCTTGTTCCACTCCAAGCCCCTGGACGACCTGATCGCCCAGGCCCTGAAGCAGAACCCGGACCTCAAGGCCGCCCAGGCGGCGCTGGCTGCGGCCGAGGAGACCGCCCGCGCCCAGGAAGGCGGTTATTACCCGAGCGTGAGCGCGAGCATCGCGGCGAGCCGCAACAAGACCTCGGCCCAGCTCTCGCCCACGCCGAATTCCGGCGACCTGCACTTCGACCTCTACACGCCTGAGGTGAGCGTCACCTATGTGCCGGACGTGTTCGGGCTCAACCGCCGCTCCGTGGAGTTCCTGAACGCCCA
>DASYZF010000217.1:0-6519 GCA_035946515.1 Gammaproteobacteria bacterium
GCCCTGCGCCACGGCAGCGGGGATACCCGACGCTTGTGACGTAACGTGACTCGGAGGGCGGGGCGACAGGATATTTAAGGAGACGGGGCGCCGATGAATTCCAGCAGCTTGTCGGCCTGGGCCTTGGCGTCACGCATCCCCAGGTCGATGAGGTCGCGGCAATAGCCGCTCTCGAAGAGCAGATAGCTCAAGAGCTGGCTGCCGCTGCGGTGCATGCCGCCCACGCCGCGCAGCAGCAGGCGCACGCTGCGGGGGAACTCGTGCTTGTGGCGCTGGGCGATGTCCCGCATGTCCTCGCTGGGGGTGATGACCAGGGTGTCGACCACCTTCAGAGGCTGGTCCTGTCCCGCCTTGCCTTTGATCCGGCTCACGGTGTTGTTGATGCGCTGCAGCCGCTCCAGATCGCCGTAGATGCTGTCCATGAACAGGGTGTCCAGCAGGTAGCCGGCGATCTGACCCAGTGACGGGTAAGGCACCGCCTCCTGCTCCAGGGGCAGGGGGTTCGGCTGCTCGTTGCGCAGGGTGATCACCAGCACCTTGTCCGCGCCCAGATGCAGCACCGGGCTCAAGGGGGCCGATTGGCGCAAGGAACCGTCGCCGAAGTATTCACGGCCGATGCGCACCGCCGGGAAGATCACCGGCAGCGCCACGGAAGCCATGATGTGGTTCAACTCGATGTCCACCGGTTGTCCCAGCCGCCGGGTACGATGCCAGGGTTTCAGGCCCTTGCGGCCCTGATAGAAGGTGATGGAGCGCGCCGAGGTGTAACCCGAGGTGGTGATGGCGAGCGCATCCAGCACGTTGGCATCGATGCATTCCTCCAACCGCTCGAACCCGATGTGCTCCTGGAGCAGCGTACGCAAGGGGGCGTTGTCCAGCAGCGAGATGGGGTTGTGCCGATCCATGCCGCCCGTCATCAGCGTGAACACCCAATGCAGGCTGGTCCTCAGCACCGTGAGGGCGTCGGTCTTGAAGACCTTGTCGCAATGGATCTCACGCCACACGTGATCGAGATAGGCGACGCCGGCACGGAAGTTGTGGGCATGGCTCGCGATGAGGGCCGCGTTGATGGCGCCGGCGGAAGTGCCCGCCACCACCGCGAAGGGGGTCGGTGCATCCTGGGGCAAAAGCTCGGCCAGCCCCTTCAGCACCCCCACCTGGTAAGCGGCCCGGGCACCGCCGCCCGGCAGCACCAACCCGACCTTCTGGGCCGGGGGCGCGGCCTTGGCCGCACGCTGCCGACCCGGGCTTGCGCGCCTTAAGAGCTTCTTCTTCGTGGCGCTCATGGGCCGGGGCTCCGATACCCGCGGCAGGCGGGGCGCGACAGGGGGGTGAGGGTTGACATCGGAAAAGGTTAAATCCGCTGGACGCTGACGTAAAGGGTACTAAAATCAATGTCATTCAAGGCGCTAGCCTCGGATTTTGAAGCGATGGGTTGAATGACCGCCTTAAGGTGCTTACCTAGGGCGGTCCTGCGGGGTCTCTGCGGGCATGCTAACGCTGAATCTATGGAACCCGAAAGCGCCTGAAGCCGAGGTCGACCGGCCCGACGACACGGAGCCGCGCACCCAAAGACCGCTGCTCAAGGTCGTGGTGCTGAACACCAAGGGCGGCTGCGGCAAGACCACCCTGTCGACCTCCATAACAGCCTACTACGCCTCCCACGGCTACCGCACCGCGCTCCTGGACATGGACCCCCAGGGCTCCAGCCTGCGCTGGCTCGCCAACCGCGGTGGCCGTCATGCCCCTATCACCGGCCTCTCGGGCGTGGACCGCAGCGGGCGCGTCACCAAGAGCTTCCTGATGCGGGTGCCGCCGGATGCCGAGCGCTTGATCGTGGACACCCCGGCGGCCATGGACCCCCTCAAGCTGCACGAGGTGACCCGCGGCGCCCACGCCATCCTGATCCCCGTGCTGCCCTCGGACATCGACATCCACGCCGCCTCCCGCTGCATCGCCGACCTGCTGCTGGCCGGACGCATCGAGAACCGCCGCGAGCGCGTGGCCGTGGTGGCCAACCGGGTGAAGAAGCAGGCCAAGATGTACGAGACCCTGAAGCGCTTCCTGCACAGCCTGGAGATCCCCTTCGTGGCCGCGCTGCGCGACAGCCAGAACTACATCCACGCCGTGGAACAGGGCCTCGGCGTGCACGAACTCAAGGACCGGAACATCAAGGAAGACGTCCACGAATGGCGCCCGCTCATCGAATGGCTGGATCAGCGCGGCAACGCCGTGGTGCACCAGCAGCACTATCCGCCCCGCGCCTTGACCGGGACCCATCCCGGCGATTGAGCCGCTGCGGAGCTACCTAGAAGGTTCGAATACCAGCGTGTGCTCAGGTGCCCCTGGCAAGAATGGGGTCGCCTCGCCCTTCTCCCACGCCGGTTCACTGTTCCTGTAGTAGGGAGATAAGGGCCAGCCGCTCTGGCCCGTGGGCATCTCGAAGATGCCTCTGTCCTCGTGGCCCGGTTCCACCACCATGCGCTCCGAGGCGCCGAAATCGACGCCCTGCACCCGCGGCATGTTGCTGTCGCCCGGCAGCTCCACCGGCGCCATGTCCAGGAAATGGGAGAGGAACGACGGCAGGCCCGGGCTCAAAGGATGGCGTAACCACACGGTGTTGCGCTCGCCCCAGGTGCGGGTGGCGAGGCCCGTGTCCGGCCGCCACAGGCCGGCGATCACCTTGTCCACGGAAGCGAGCAGCAGCGCATCCCAGCTCGGGTAGCGCGGGTCCAGTAGGTTGGGCGGCTGCTGGCTCACCAGCGCCCAGAGCGGACCTTCCAGCTGCGAGAGCGCGTGATAGTCGAAACCAGGATCCGCCTGCTTGCAGGCGGCGAAGAGCGGCAGCAGGGCCGCCTCCTCCGCCGTGGTGCGGAAATCCCGCACCAGGCGGTAACCGACCGAATCCACGTCCGCGCGCCCGCTCCAGGCCTCCACGTCGTGGCGGAACTCGGCGCGCTTGGGATCGCTGCCCGCATTCTCGGGATTGAGCACGCGCAGCAGCAGCGAGCGCCAGCGGGCCAGGAACAGGGCCCGGTCGTCCAACTGGATGGCGAGGAGGTCCGCGGGCGCCAGCTTGTCCTTGGCCATGAGGTCGTCCCGCACCTGATGCGCCCGGGCGCCCAGGTCATAACCGCCGTCGCCGATGGCGGCAAGCATGGGGCCGTCCACCACCCGCGCGTTGGCGGTCCACAGGCGTCCCGCCTCCGGGTTCACCACCCGCGGGTAGCGTTCCGGGGCGAGCCAGCCGGTCCAACCCGTGTCCGGCCTGTCCCAGTAGGCAGGCACTTGGGGATCGTAGCCGCGGCGCACCGGGATGCGGCCGGCGATGGTCCAGGCGATGTTGCCGTCCGCGTCGGCCACCATGAAGTTCTGCTCGGGCATGCCGGCCCGGTTCGCCACCAGCATGGCCTCGCCTACGTTGCGCGCCCCGTCCATGGCCGCGAGCTCCAGGTTGGTGGCCTGGGGGTCCGCCGCCATCCAGTGCACGGCCCGCCATGTCCCGGCGTGGTCCTGGTCCAGCACCGGACCCCAGATCGTGTCGCGCACGTCCAAGGTCTGATCACGCCCGCCCTTCACCCGTATGCGCTCGGCATGATGCTCGAAGTGCCGCCAGCCGTCCGCGGTCTGGTACTCGTCCGCGTCCTGGGGGTTCACGTGCAAGAGCACCAGGTCCACCCAGTCGCCGTAGCTGTTGGTGTAGCCCCAGGCCACGTGGCCGTTGCTCCCCACCACCATGGCGGGCACCCCCGGCAGGGTCACGCCGGTGACGGTGACCCTGCCCTCGGCGTCCTTATAGGAGAACTGGGCCCGGTACCAGGTGTTGGGCACGCGGATGCCGAGGTGCATGTCGTTGGCGAGCAGCGCATGGCCATCGACGCTATGGGCGGCGCTCACGGACGAGTTATTGCTGCCGATGCCACGGCTCAGGTCTGCATGCTCTGAGAATACCTTGAACGCTGTCCGGGGGGGCGTTTTCCTGAGGTCCAGCACATCGGACCCGGGGATGGGCGGCGTCTCCATCGGTCCGCCCAGGAGCGGCGCATCCCATTGGGTGCCGGGCGCGGCCAGGAAGCGGTATAGGTTCGCGGGCATGAGGTCGTGCATCAGGGCCAGGTCCGACTCGCGCCGGTCCGTGGGGTTCTGCAGGTCGAAGTACATGGCGTAGATGACCAGGATGGAATCCTCGGGCTTCCAGGGCCGGGGCCGCTTCGCGAGCAGGGCGTATTCAAAGGGCCAGGTGGTGAGGGCCTTCAGGCCTGCGTTCACGCCCCCGGTGTAGGCCTCCAGCAGCGCCCGCTGTTCCGGCGTGGCCCCGGCCACCACCTGCTGGGCCACGGCGCGCAGACGGAACAGCCGGTCGCGCTCGTCCACACCGAGGGCCGCGGGACCCACGAGCTCCGAGAGCTCGCCGGCGGCGAGGCGGCGCAGGATGTCCATCTGGAAGAACCGGTCCTGGGCGTGCAGGAAGCCGAGCGCCCGGGCCACGTCGACGCGGTCCGCGGCCGTGATGCTGGGTACGCCCAGGGCATCGCGGGTGACGGTGACGGGTGCCGTGAGGCCGGGGAGCTTCACGTGGCCGTCGAGTCGCGGCGCCGCGCCGCGCAGGAAGGCGTAAACCAGGAGCAGGGACACCAGGAGCACGCCCGCCGCCGCCCCGCCCCACCTCAACGCACGCCCCATGCCCCGCTCCCGGTTTTTTGGGAGCCCCAGCCTATAGGCTCGGGTGACGCTTGTCACCGCCGGACAGTCTCAAGTTGTGACAAGCGTCACGCAGAAATCCTGACGGACGGGACTGGTGGCTGAGCGGACCGGGAACCATGCTGTGACCCACTTGGAAAAAAGGGGAGCCAGCATGCCCACCGACACCACCCAGACCGTCGCCCGGCTCGAAGCGGCCAGCAAGCGCTACGGCGCCGTGCAGGCCCTGGACGGCCTGGACCTGCACGTCTCCGGCGGCGCGGCAGGCTCCGCCGACGCCCTTGCGATCGAAGGCGAGGTGAAGCCGGGCTTCGTGTTCCCCAGGTCCGGTGCCATGTTCTTCCCGAGTGATACACCCATGCAGGCCATGGACTTCACCCGCAAGCAGACGCTGAAGTTATGGATGCGGGGCGACGGCACCACCTACAACGTGGTGCTGTTCACCGCCGACCAGCACATCCCCCTGATGCAGCCTTTCACCGCCGGGCCCGTATGGCAAAAAGTAACGATCCCCTTCCAAGCATTCAGCGGCACAGAGATGGCGCAGCTCAAGGGCATCGCCTTCTGCGCCGGACCGAACCCGGGCAAGTTCCGCTTCGAGATCGACCAAGTGGTGATACGCTAACCTCATGGCCGCCCAGGTAGACACCGACTCCCCCAGCCTGATGCGTGCCCTGCTGTGGGTGCACCGGCGGCTCCTGCCCAACGCCCCCTGGGCGGGCTGGACCCCGTACCTCTGGCTGCTCTACCTGGGGTTCTTCTTCATCCAGTGGCCGGGGGTGACGCCCTGGAGCGCGAGCATCTGGGTATGCGCGGTCGGCGCCGCGGTCATCTTCCTGGTGCTCTATTTCCGCAGCTTCAACTGCAGCAGCCGCGAGCTGCCGCGGCTCCTGTCAGGCATCGCCACCCTCGGCTACGTGTTCGTGCCGCTCACCGGCACCGGCCACACCTTCATCATCTTCGCCTGCGCGCTCACCGCCCACTACGGCAACCTGCGCAAGAGCCTGACGGCGCTGGCGCTGATCCTGGTCGGCTTCGAGATCGAGGCCGGGATCATGTATTTCATGCCCCAGACCCCCTACGCCCACAGCATGTGGTTCTGGCTGCCCACGGTCATGATCGGCGGCATCATCGGCGCCGCCAACGCCTGGTTCGCGGACGACGAGGCCAAGCGCCGCGTCATCGTCCAGTCCCAGGAGGAGATCCGCCGCCTCGCCGCCACCGCCGAGCGCGAACGCATCGCCCGCGACCTGCACGACCTCCTGGGCCACACCATGACGCTCATCACGGTCAAGGCCGAGCTCGCGGCGCGCCTCGCGGAGCGTGACGTGGCCGCAGCCGCCCCGGAGATCCGCGAGCTGGAGAAGATCTCCCGCGACGCCCTGCGCCAGGTGCGCGAGGCGGTGGGCGGTTACCGCAACGGCGGTCTCGCCGGCGAGCTCGCCAACGCCCGGGTGGCGCTCAAGGCGGCCAACGTGGAGATCGCCGCCGAGATCGAGAACGGCGGCTGCCCGCCGGTGCACGACAACCTCTTCGCCCTGGTGCTGCGCGAGGCCATCACCAACATCGTGCGTCACGCCAAGGCGCGGCGTTGCAACGTCACGCTGCGCTGCCAGGGCCGCTTCGCCACCCTGACCATCGAGGACGACGGACGCGGCGGCAACTTCCGCGAAGGCAACGGGCTGCGCGGCATGCGCGAACGGCTCGCCTCCCTCGACGGCGGGCTGCAGGTCGAATCCGGCCGGCAGGGCACCCGCCTCATCGCCAGCCTGCCGCTGCCGGAACCGCCGGAACAGACCGACACCAGCGCCGATCCCG
>DASYZF010000218.1:0-6437 GCA_035946515.1 Gammaproteobacteria bacterium
CGGCTGGCCGGGCGCCGGCTTGGTGAAGTTCGCCACGTTGTAGATCACGGGCTGGGTACCGAGCAGCTTCGACTGGTTGACCATGTTGGACATCCAGGCGCCGCCCTGCTTGTTGTCGCGCTTGAAGTAGTCGCAGTACCACAGCGCCAGGAGCTTGCCGTCCTTGTCATGCACCTCGAACGCACGCACGTCCGGCTGCCACACCGGGAGGTCGTGGCGCTCCTTGAAGGTCAGGCCGTAGAGCTGGTTGGCGGCATAGAACACGCCGTTCTTGAGCACGTTATCGAGCTCGAAGTAAGGCCGCACCTGGGCGTCGTCCAGGTCGTACTTGGCCTTGCGCACCTTCTCGGCGTAGAGCTCCCAGTCCCAGGGTTCGAGCTTGAAGCCGCCGTGTTGCTTGTCGATCATCGCCTGGATGTCGGCGGCTTCCACCCGGGCGCGGGCCGCCGAGGCCGGGATCAGCTGCCCCAGGAACTTGTCCACCGCCGCGGGGGTCTTGGCCATCTGGTCCTGCAGCTTCCAGGCGGCGTAGTTGTCGAAGCCCATGATCTTGGCCTTCTCGGCCCGGATCTGGGCGATCTTCAGGATGGTGGCGCGGGTGTCGTTGGCGTCGCCGTGCTCGGTGCGGGTCCACGAGGCCTTGAAGAGCTTCTCGCGGGTAGCGCGGTCGGTGAGAAACTGCAGCAAGGGCTGCTGGGTGGTGTTCTGCAGCGGGATCACCCACTTGCCCTCGAGGCCGCGCGCCTTGGCGGCCCGGGCGGCCGCGTCGATCTGCGCGTCGCTCAGGCCGGCGAGCTCGGCCTTGTCGTCCACCACGAGACCGCCGGCCTTGGTGGCGGCCAGCAGCTGGTTCTGGAACTTGGTGACGAGGTCGGCTTCCTCGCCGTTCAGCTTCTTGAGCTGATCCTTGTCGGCGTCGGAGAGCTTGGCGCCGGCCAGCACCGCCTCGGTGTAGTACCAGTAGAGGAGTCGGGACTGCTCAGGATCGAGCTTCAAGCTCGCGCGTGCGTCATAGAGCGTCTCGATGCGCTTGAAGAGCTTGCTGTTGAGGTTGATGGCGTCCTGGGTGGCCTGCAGCGGGGCGGCCGTGTCCTCCTGCACCTTCTGCAGTGCGTCGTCGGTGTTGGCGCCGGTCACGGTGTTGAAGGCGAGCCCGACGCGGTTCAGCAGCTGGCCGGTCTTCTCCATGGCCACGATGGTGTTGTCGAAGGTGGGCGCCGCCGGGTCGTTGGCGATCTGGTCCACCTCGGCGAGCTGCTGCTGCATGCCGGCGAACAGGGCCGGCTCGTAGTCGCTGTCCTTGATCTTGTCCCAGGGCGGCGCCTGCAGCGGCAGCGTGCTCGGGGCATAGAAGGGGTTGGCGGGCGTGAACAGCGCCACCTGGGCCGCCGCATAGGAGGCGGTGCTCGGGGCGGCCGCGGTGGCGGCCCCCGGCGTGCCGTCGGCCAGCACGGGGGAAGAGGCAGCGGCGGCTACCACCGCTGCTCCGACGAAACCGTAGGCGAGATTCTTGAACATCGCGTGATCCCTCGTGGTGTCATTTATATATAGAGAGGCGGACCTAAACACGCCGGAAGCGAGCACCGGACTTTACCCGCAATCCGGCTGTCCGGCCAAGGGGCAGTCCGGACACTCCTTGCTAAAGGGACCCTGACGGGAGCCGGGGGTTCCCGGGAAGCCGTCTTAAGGCCGGGGATCCCGGCCCACCGCCCGGTTGCGGCCGCCCTGCTTGGCGAGCAGCAGCCGCTGGTCTGCCCGGGAGAGCAGCACATGGGCCACGGTGCCGTCGTCCGGGTAGATGGCGATGCCGGCGCTCAGGGTGAACTGGATGGCGTACTGGGGGGCGCCGACCACGAGGCGGCTCGTGGCCTCCCGCAGGGACTCGGCCTTGGCCAGGGCCGCCTCGGCATCGGTGTCGTGCAGCAGCAGCACGAACTCCTCGCCCCCGAAGCGCACCACGAGGTCGCTCTCCCGGAGGCTGCGCTGCAAGAGGCCCGCCAGGGCCTTCAGGGAGGCGTCACCGGCCGCATGGCCATGGTTGTCGTTGATGCGCTTGAAGTGGTCCGCGTCCACCAGCAGCACCGCGAAGCGCTGCCGGTAGCGCTTGGCACGCTCGATCTCGTAGGCGAACAGGGTGTCGAAATAGCCGCGGTTGAGGAGTCCGGTCATGGGGTCGCGGATGGCGCGGTTGACGAGCGCCTGGGAACGCACCACGTAGGCATAGGCGATGAAGGTGGCCGAGCCCATCAGGATGATGCGCGTCCACTGGTCGGCCACGTCGTAGGCGCCGTTGTAGTGGTAGTGCGCGTAGAGCGCCTTCACGTCGTAATGGGTACCCACGTAGAGGGTGAGCAGGCCGTACTGCAGCACCAGGAACGCCCCCACCAGAAGGCAGATGCGCCGGTCCTGGCGCAGGCTCATGGCCATGATCGCGAGGAAATAGACCTCGAAGGTGATCTTGTCGTTGACCCCGTCCAGCGGCGAGCCCGTGACCACGAACACCACGAGCGCGAGGCTCACGATGGAGCCGTCCAGGGTCGAGGTCAGGAAGCCGAACCAGGGCCGGTAGGTGTGCAAGCGCAGCCACGCGAAGATATAGACCGACAGGCCCATGGCGCAAAGCGCCACGATGAAACCCCAGAAGTTCTCCGCGTTCGGCGGGTACACCAGGAGGCGGTACACGGGCATGACCAGCAGGAAGGCCACCACGCCCACCCGCACGTTGGCCACCTGGCGCTCGCCCTCGCCGCCCGAGAGCAGCATGGCGGCGTCCGGCGCCTTCCAGAAATCCTGCCAGGCTTTCCCCAGGTCCCCCATCCATACCCCGCACAGAAGGCATCCCTGCGTGGCATCCACGGCGGGCTCCTTGGCCCTGGCCGATTATGGGGATGCCGCCCGCGCCGGGGCAACACCTCCGCCTATTCACCGCCGGCGCGGGCCCGCCTCCTTAGGTGCGGTAGAGGCCCTTGGGTGAAGACCCGGTCTCCTGGCCCTTGAGATAGCGCAGCATCTTGGCCAGGTTGCGCTGCACGCTCTCCTCGCGCTTCAGGTTGTTGAGGTAGCGCAGGAGCTCCTTGCGGCGGGAAGGGGCGAGCGCCTGGAAGGCCGCCCGCGCCTTCAGGTCCCGGGCCAGGGCGGCGGCGAAAGCCTTGGGCATCTTCTCCCGGCGCGGCACGGGGTCGTGGCGCAGGGTGACGCTCACCCGGTCGCCGGGGCCGACGCCCGCGGCCTTGCGCGTGATGCCGTTGAGATACAGCCGCCAGGCGCCGAGGTAGCGCATCACGTTGGCTTTGAAGGGTTTGCCCTGGACCGTGGCGCGCACCGACAGGGACTGGTTCTTGCCCGACTCCCGGCGCAGCGCCGCCACGATGGGTGCCGGCACCACCACGCAGGGGTTGATGGCCTTAGGTCCCGCGGCGCGGATCAGCACGATCACGGCGGAGAAGCGTCTGGCAGGGGCTTGGAGTGTCATGCAGAACCATCCTATTAGGTAAGCGCCCCGACGGGAACCTTCGTTTCATGGCCGGTCAAAAGATGGGTTGGGGTACCATGGCCGGGCTCCGCCCGGCGCCCGGGGCACGCGACCGAAATCCAATGAGGTAGGACACCATGAAATCCAGCATCCTGATCCCGGCCCTGCTCCTGGCTTCGGCCTCCGCCTCGGCAGCGGACCGCATCCTGCTCCCGGACGACGTGGTGCCCACCCACTACAGCCTGTCCATCGTGCCCGATGCGGCCAAGCTGAGGTTCACGGGTTCCGTGAGCATCGACCTGGACGTGAAGCAGGCCACCAAGACCATCCAGCTCAACGCGGCGGACCTGGACTTCAAGCGCGTGAGTCTGAAGGGTGTGGCCAGAGCCCCCGGGATAGCTTTCGACAAGGACGAGGGCACGGCGACGCTCACCTTCAGCACACCCGTGAACGCGGGGCATCATGTGCTCAACATCGACTACGCGGGCAGGATCAACCAGCATGCCGCCGGGCTGTTTGCTCTCGATTACGACACGTCCAAGGGCAAGCAGCGCGCCCTCTTCACCCAGTTCGAGAACTCCGACGCCCGCCGCTTCATGCCCTGCTGGGACCAGCCCGATCCCAAGGCCAGCTTCAGCCTCACGGCCACGGTGCCCGCGGACCTGATGCCCCTCTCCAACATGCCTGTCGCCAAGACCGTGAAGCTCGGCAAGGGCATGGAACGCGTGACTTTCGCCGAGACCCCGAAGATGTCCTCCTACCTGCTGTTCTTCGGCCTGGGGGACTTCGAGCGCATCCACCGCGACGTCAACGGCGTGGACGTGGGGGTGGTGGTGAAGCGCGGCGACACCGCCCAGGGCCAATACGCCCTGGATGCCGCCGCGCACCTGCTGCCCTACTACGAGGACTACTTCGCGATCAAATACCCGCTGCCCAAGCTGGATCTCATCGCGGGCCCGGGGGAGAGCCAGACCTTCGGCGCCATGGAGAACTGGGGCGCCATCTTCTATTTCGAATATGACCTGCTGCTCGACCCGCGCATCTCCACCCAAGGCGATGAGCGCCGCGTGTACACCGTGGTGGCTCATGAGATGGCCCACCAGTGGTTCGGCGACCTCGTCACCATGGCCTGGTGGGACGACCTGTGGCTGAACGAGGGCTACGCTTCGTGGATGGAGAACAAGGCGCCCGACCACTTCCACCCCGAATGGGATCTGTGGCTCGATTCCCTGAACGCCAAGGAAGCCGCCATGCGGCTCGATGCCCGTGCGGGCACCCATCCCATCATCACCCCCATCCACGACGTGCTGCAGGCGGATCAGGCCTTCGACACCATCACCTACCGCAAGGGCATGTCGGTCATCCGCATGCTCGAGCAATACGTGGGTGCCGATGCCTTCCGCGACGGCGTGCGCAAGTACCTCAAGGCCCATGCCTACGGCAACAGCGTCACCGACGATCTGTGGCACGAGCTGGACGAGACCGCGCCCCTGCCCGTGACCCAGGTGGCCCACGACTTCACCCTGCAGGCCGGCATCCCCCTGATACGGGTCAGCGCCACCGCGGACGGCATCCGCCTGACCCAAGACCGCTTCGCGGTGGACGACTCTGGCAAGGCCGGCGGTGACTGGCACGTGCCCGTCACCGTGGCTTCGGCCTCGGGTGCCGTGCTCTGGCAGGGGCTCGTGTCTTCCGACAAACCGGCGGACCTGCCCGTGCCCGAAGGCAGCCTGGCCGTGGTCAACGCCGGCCAGACCGGCTATTTCCGCACTCTCTACGACGCCGCATCCTTCCAGAAGGTGGCCGCAGACTTCCAGGTGCTGAAACCCGCCGACCAGCTGGGTCTGCTCAACGACAGCCTGGCGCTCGGCAACGCGGGTTACGAGCCCTTAAGCGATTTCCTGGCGCTCACGAGCCACGTGACGCCCGACCTCGATCCCACCGTCTTGAGCCAGACCATCGCCCGCCTGCGCCGCCTGAACTTCGTCTATGCGGACTTGCCCGGACAGACGGCCTTCCAGGCCTATTGCCGCAGCCTCCTCGATCCCGTGCTCGCCAAGCTCGGCTGGACCGCGAAGCCCGGCGAGGACCAGAACGTCACGCTGCTGCGCAACGACCTGCTCACGGGCCTGGGCGAGTTCAACGACCCGGCGGTGATCTCCGAGGCCAAGACCCGCTTCGCCGCCTACCTCAAGGACCCCACCAGCCTCCCGGCGGACCTGCGCCACGACGTGCTCGACATCGTCGCCGACCATGCCGACGCCGCCACCTGGGATGAGCTCCACGGGCTCGCCAAGGAGGCGAAGTCCAACCTCGAGCAGAGCGAGCTCTACGGGCTCCTGGGTTCGGCCCATGACCCTGAGCTCGCCGGCCGCGCCCTGGCGCTCGTGCTTACGGACGAAGCACCCGTCACGCTGCGTCCGAGCATCGTCGCGGCGGTGTCGCACTACTATCCCGACATGGCGGTGGACTTCGTCGCCACCCATACGGTGGTGTTCGACACCCTGATCGAACCCACGGGGCGCATGACCTACGTCCCGGCGCTGGCCTCCCAGGCGCGCGACCCCGGGATGATCCCGAAGCTCGAGGCCTACGCCGGCCAGCACATCCCCGCGGATGCCCGTCGCGGCGTGGTCAGGGCCGAAGCCACCATCCGGGAGACCGCCGAGGTGCGCGAGAAGCGCCTGCCGGACGTGGATGCCTGGCTGGCGAAGAATGTCCACTGAAGCATTATGGAAACCGGCTTGGCGCAGGAAGCAAATCCCGCGCCAAGTGGCTTCCGGATCTGCCGTCTATACTCAGCCTGCGGACGGCGAGGCCCGCCCTCGCACGGCCCGGTCAGACCAGGTCCGTCTCGCCCTCCCGGCACGTCCGACTACAGCAGTGGTGACTTACCACCATGGCCCGTCTTCCAGGCAACACCCACTCCCGGGCGTCCTGGAACCGGGTCTTCTGTGGCCTGTCA
>DASYZF010000219.1:0-5422 GCA_035946515.1 Gammaproteobacteria bacterium
GCGGCGGTGGCGTTGGCGGTGCAGCTGTTGAGCGGGCTCTGGTCGTAGACCGGCGGGCACTGGGGCCGCAGATCCACTTTGGGGGGCGCGCTGCCGAGATGGGCCGCGGGGGGTACGTACTTGTGGTCGCGGGAGTCTGGCTTGTCCCGGAGGCAGCCGTAATGACGTTGGACATCAGCCATGCAGGGATTATATAGACATCCAACGTCATCCCGGCGAAGGCCGGAATCCAGTTCAAGAATGATGAGTGAGCAACTTAAGCCGGACTGGACCCCGGCCTACGCCGGGGTGACGGGATCAGAGCCCGAGGCGTTGAGGATCGACGCCATAGGCGCCGTTCTGGAGACACCTGTCGATCCAGAACTTGGCGGTGTCGGACCAGGGGTTGTCGTACATCATGTCCACCACCGCCGGCTGGCTCATGCGCTGCTTGTGGTCGTCGGTGACGAGCGCGAGCCTGGGCCTCAGGCGCTGCTGGTTCTGGGCCAGCACGACGCCCACGGCGCCGGTGTTGAGCTCCACCACGGAGCCCGTGGGGAAGGCCCCCACCACCTGCATGAACTTCACCACCACTTCGTCCTGGAACAGGCTGCCGCGCAGGCCGTAGATGTAGCGCATGGCCTCGTGGGGCGGGCGCTCGCCGGCATAGGGGCGGAAGCTCACCAGGGCGTCGTAGGTGTCGACGATGCCGGCGATCTTGGCGAGGGTGGGGATCTCTTTGCCTTCGACGCCGTAGGGGTAGCCGCTGCCGTCGAAGCGCTCATGGTGGTTCTGCACCAGCTCGAGGATGCGCGGGGTGATGCCGTCCATGCCGCGGATGATGTTACGGCTCATGGAGACGTGGCTCTGGGCGAGCTTGAACTCGTCGCCGTTGAGCGGGCCCGGTTTCAGCAGCAGGGTGAGCGGGAGCTGGGTCTTGCCCACGTCCATGAGCAGGCACCCCAGGCCCACTTCGTAGATCTCGTCCTTGCCGAGCCCTAAGTGCCGGGCGAAGGCCAGGGCCCAGATGGAGCAGTTGAGGGCGTGGCTGAATATATAGGAGTCGTGCTGCTTCATGCGCGTGAGCCAGACGAGCGCGTTGGGGTTGCGCAGCATGCTGTCGAGCATGGGGGTGACGGTGGCGCGCGCCAGCTCCATGTCCAGCCGGCCGCTCTGCAGCATCTGGGTGAAGATGGCCTTGGTGGCCGCGGTCGCTTCCTGGTGGATGGCCTTGGCGCGCACGATCTCGCGCTCCATCGGCTGGGTCACGGGGTAGCGCTCGGGGACGGATCTCGGGGGGCGCTGGCTCGGGGTGTCGCCGGCGTCGTGCTCCGCGTCGACGTACACGAACTTGCAGACGCGCGCGAGCTCGTCGAGGGTCTCCTGGTTGCGCACGAAGAAACCCTGGTACATGAACCGGGTCTCCGTCCAAGGGCGGTCCAGCCGATCGACATACATGCCGATCTTGAGATCGCTCACCGCAACCTTGCTGAGCTTGGGCGATTCCATCTTCTCCACCTGCTACGCGGGCCGAATTTCCCTCTCAGGCGCGACCTGCAGTGTGTGTCTGACACCGGCTTCATGAGCCGGTTCCCCAACTGAAGAAGTGTGGACCCGCCTGGCCGGGAACGGCAAGGCGGGAAAGACCGGAGGAAAGTAGTTAGAGGACGAAGCAACTCGTAGGCCAGGGCTTACTTGAGGATTCTGCCCGGGATTCAGGGCATTAGCCGCCGCCCGGCGCCGGAGGGCTTGTCACAATCGGCGCCGGGCGGGGCTGGCTCAGGCCTGGAGGGGCTTCGTCACACCGATGCTGCGCAACGAAGGGCGGGTGAGGCAGAAGGCGGCGGTGACGCTCAAGGCGATGCCGGCGCCGCCGAAGAGCGCGGTGAGCGAGACGACGCTCAGGAGCGCACCGGCCACGGCGGCCGAGAGCGGCCCGAGCCCCAGGAAGGTAAGCATGACGACGCTCATGGTGCGGCCGAGCATGGCCTGGGGCACGCGCTGCTGGCTCCAGGTGAACACGGAGATCTGGGCGATGCCGCCGAGCAGTCCCGTGAGCGCGAGCAGCGCGGCGCCGGCGAGCGTGGAATGCACCTGGGTCAGCAGGATGACGGCGAGGCCCACGGTGAAGTCGATGGAGAGCACCATGATGCCGAGGCGGCCGCGGGAGAGCCTGGCGCCTAGCCCCGAGAGCACGCTGCCGACGATGATGCCGCCGCCGTTGGCTGTCATGAGGATGCCGAGCGAGGCGGCGCCGAGGTCGAGGCGCGAGTCGGCGAGCACCGGCAGGCCCACCTGGATGGGGCCGCCCACGAACACGGAGACCGCGCTCACGTAGAGGATGAAGGCGCGCAGCGGCACGTCTTGCCACACGCCCTTGAGGCCCTTCATCACGTCCGCCAGCACGCCGCCCTCGGTCTTGGGCGGGTGGTAGTCGGTGTGGATGCGCACCATCCACAGGGACACGAGCGAGAAGAGGAAGCTCACGGCGTCGATGGTGAAGGCCCAACCCATGCCGGTGGCGTCCTGCAGCGCGGTGGGCGCGAGCTTGCTGCCGCCGGCGATGACGAGGCCGGCGAGCACCGGCCCCAGGAACATGCAGAGCTGGCGCATGCCCATGAACGCGGCGTTGGCGGAGTTGAGCTGATCCTTCTCCACGAGCTGCGGCATGATGGAGCTGCCCGCCGGGTACACGAAGGCGGTGGAGATGCCGACGCCGAGCGCGACCAGGTACACGAGCCACATCTTGATGGCGCCGGCCATGACCAGGGTGGCGAGGAGCGCGATGAAGACAGCGTTCACGGCCCGGGAGACGAGCAGCACGCGGCGCGGCGACATGCGGTCCACCACCGCCCCGCCGATGAGCATGAACACGGCGCGCGGCAGCGCCATGGCGGCGAGCACGAGGCCGAGCGCGGCCGGGTTGCCGGTGAGCTTGAGCACGAGCCAGGGCAGGGCCACGAGGGTGAACTGGTCGCCCAGGGCGGAGATGCTGCTGCCGAAGAACAGCAGTTTGAAGTCCCGGTTGGCGAAGAGGGATGGCTTCTTCTGGTCCTGCATATTCAGCCCCGTATGCCTTTATATATACCCGATGAGGCAATCATGCCCGGCCCGCGGGGCCGGCGGGTAGTGGCGTTTGTCATGTGCGACAGGCCCGGCCTTGGGAGCCGGGCCTGTCTTGGGAAGACGCGCCCTACCGGGGCGCGGGGTGTCTCTTACTTCTGCAGGTCCATCACCAGCACCCTGAAGCTGTTGGGGAGCACGCTGCGCTTGGGCCGCTGGCCCTCGGGCACCGCGGGCTCCACTTTGACGTCGGCGGTGACGAGGTAGACGGTGTGGGTGGCCAGATCGAGCGCCATGGTACGGGCGAACTTCTGGGTGGGAGCGTTCTCGAGCACCGTGTACTTGTCGGGGCTGTCTTCATGGGCCACGGTGAGCGTGCCCTCGCCGTTGGAACTGAAGGCGAGCTGGGTACCCGGGTCGAAGCGGGTGGCGTCCACCCCCTCGCCGATGGGGAAGCTCCCGACCACCTTGCCGGCGTCCGCGTCGCTCACGGCCATGAGCTTGTTGTCGCAGCCGGAGAAGAGGCGCTGGTGCTCGCGGTCCATGGCGAGGCCGGAGGGGCTCTCGCAGGGAGCGAGGGACCATGTCTTCACCACCTTGCCGGTGGCGGCGTCGATCTCGGAGAGCTCGCTCTTGCTCTCGATGTTGACGTATACCCTGCCCTTGCCGTCGGCCACGGCGAACTCGGGGCGGCCGTCGAGCGGGATGGTGGCCACGATCTTGTCGGTCGTGGCGTCGATGACGGTGGAGCTGTCGCTGCGGCCGTTCATCGTGAACACGCGCCGGGTGACGGGCTCGTAGACGATGGCGTCGGGGTTCTCGCCGGTGACCTTGACCTTGGCGGTCTGCTCCAGGGTCTTCAAGCTGAACACCGTGACGGTGCTCTCATGGCCGTTGCTGGTGAAGCCCTTGCCGAGGTCATGCGCCAGCGCGATGCCGTGCACGCCGTCGGTGCCCGGGATCTCCTTCAGGACCTTGCCGCTCGCCGGGTCCATCACCATCACGCGCGTGGCGCGGGACAGGAACAGGCGATGGCCGTCGGCGTCATAGGTCAAGTAATCCCAGCCGCCGTCGCCGCCGAGCAGGATGCTCTTCTCGAGCTTGTAGTGGGCGGGGGCCGCGGCGAAGGCCGGAGCGGCGGCGAGAAGGATCGAGCAGGCCAGGAAGGGGGTGACGCGCATGGCAGAACTCCATGTCACTAAAGTTAAGGGAGGCTGGGAATATACTCTGCCTATACATCAGGCCTGAAACCTTAAGAAAAGTTAATACCCATGGACAAGTCAAACCCTGACGAGGCAACGCGCCCGGCGATTGAAGCCCTGCCCGCCCATGAGGCCACGGTGGGCGGCGGCATGCAGGTGCGTCGCGCCCTGCCCCACCGGCTGCGGCGGCGTGTGGGGGCCTGGTGTTTCCTGGATCACTACGGCCCGGTCACCCTGAGACCCCAGGATGAAGGGATGCGGGTGGGCCCGCATCCGCACATGGGCCTGCAGACGGTGAGCTGGCTCTTCGAGGGCAGCGTGCTGCACCGGGACAGCCTGGGTTCGCTGCAGCACATCGAACCCGGACAGCTCAACCTCATGACCGCGGGCCGGGGCATCTCCCATTCCGAGGAGACCCCGGCGGAGCGCCCACCAGGCATCCATGGCCTGCAGTTCTGGATCGCGCTGCCCGAGAGCCGGCGCCACGGCGAGCCCGCTTTCGACCACCATCCCAGGCTGCCGGACATCCGGCGCGACGGGCTCGACATGACGCTGATCATGGGCGAGGCCCTGGGCGAGCGCTCGCCCGCGAAGGCCTATACGCCGCTCGCGGGTCTGGATGTGGTTTGCAAGGACAGCGGCAGCCGCCGGCTGCCCTTGAACCCCGCCTTCGAGCACGCGCTCTTCCTCATAGAAGGCGAGATGACGCTGGAGGACCGGCCCATGGCGCCGGGCACGCTCTATTACCTGGGGCCGGGGCGCGAGCGGGTCTCGCTCGGCAACCCGGGTCATGCCCGGGCTTTCCTCCTGGGCGGCGAGCCCCTGCAGGAGGACGTGCTCCTCTGGTGGAACTTCGTGGGCCGCAGCACCGAGGAGATGCAGGAGGCCCGGACCGAGTGGCAGGCCCATGCGGCCCGGTTCGGGGAGGTGAAGGGCTATGACGGGGAGCGGCTCACGGCGCCGGAGCTCACCGGCCGCCTCAAGGCCCGCTGAACCCACCCCGCCCCTGGCTGCATATGCAGCCCGGTTTGACAGTTGATTCTGGATTCTTCCCCCGAAGGGGCATATATTCCGGCAGGCCAAGGATGGCCATGAATAAATGTCGGAATTTGGGGGCTAGAAATGAACTTCGATAAGACAGACCTGCATATTCTGCGGGAGCTGCGGAATAACGCCCG
>DASYZF010000220.1:0-3713 GCA_035946515.1 Gammaproteobacteria bacterium
TGGCAGCTCGTCGGGCTCATAACCCGAAGGTCGTAGGTTCAAATCCTACCCCCGCTACCAATAAATCAATGACTTAGGTAGAATTCCTACCGAAGTACTTGGATGCAGGACCCCGCGCAGGGGTTTTTTTGTGTCCGGCTACGGCCTCCCGCCAGAGGAGGCCAAAGCCCAAGACCCCGGGCAGCCCGGGGTTTAGCGTCTTAGGGCGCCGCCGCGGTTCCGCGGCGGCTATTTGGGAATGGGCCTTATGGGCCCATTTGTTTTTTTGGACGGTGGCGAGTCCAGACATGCGTGAGACCTTGCTCAAGCTCTTGGAGCCGGCCATCGGGGCGTTGGGATACGAGCTGGTGGAACTGGAGTTCCCGCCCCACCTGCTCAGGATCTACATAGACCGTGAAGGCGGCGTCACGGTGGACGATTGCGAAGTGGTGAGCCGCCAGGTGAGCGCGGTGCTGGATGTGGAAGATCCCATCCCCGGCGCCTACACCCTGGAGGTCTCCTCGCCGGGGCTCGACCGGCCGCTGCGCAAGGAGGCGGACTTCGTCCGCTTCGCCGGCGAGCGGGCCAAGGTCGAACTGGCGCTGCCGAAGGACGGGCGCCGCCGGTTCACCGGCACCCTGAAGGGCTGCGAGGCCGGCGAGGTGCTGATCGAGGTGGATGGCGAGGATCACCGGCTGCCCTTGGCGGACATCGACAAGGCGAGACTGGTACCGGAATTCTGAACCGAAACGTCTTATCTGGAAGCTAGAGTCATGAACAAAGAGATATTGCTGGTCGTCGACGCGGTCTCCAACGAGAAGGGCGTGGACAAGAACGTGATCTTCGAGGCGCTGGAAGCGGCGCTGGCCTCCGCTACGCGCAAGAAGCACGGCGGCGAGATCGACGCGCGCGTCTCCATCAACCGCACCACGGGGGAATACGAGACCTTCCGCCGCTGGGTGGTGCAGCCGGACGACGCGCTGCTCGAATCGCCGGACCGCGAGATCCGCCTCATGGACGCCGTGGACGTGAAGCCCGAGATCCAGGTGGGCGAGTTCATCGAGGAGCCCATCGAGTCCGTGGCCTTCGGCCGCATCGCCGCCCAGACCGCGAAGCAGGTCATCGTGCAGAAGGTGCGCGAGGCCGAGCGTGCCCAGGTGGTGGAAGCCTACCAGGGTCGCATCGGCGAGCTCGTCACCGGCCTCGTCAAGCGCGTGGAGCGCGGCAACGTCTACATCGACCTCGGCAACAACGCCGAAGCCTTCATCCCCCGCGAGGACATGATCCCGCGCGAGGCGGTGCGCACCGGTGACCGCGTCCGCGGCTACCTCAAGGAAGTGCGCGCCGAGGCCCGCGGTCCGCAGCTCTTCGTGAGCCGCACCACGCCGGCCTTCCTCATCGAGCTGTTCAAGCTCGAGGTACCGGAAGTCGGCCAGGGGCTCATCGAGATCAAGGGCGCGGCCCGCGACCCGGGTTCCCGCGCCAAGGTGGCGGTGAAGAGCAACGATTCCCGCATCGACCCGGTGGGTGCCTGCGTCGGCATGCGCGGCTCGCGCGTGCAGGCGGTTTCGAACGAGCTCTCCGGCGAGCGCGTCGACATCGTGCCCTGGGACGACAACCCCGCCCAGTTCGTCATCAACGCCATGTCGCCGGCCGAGGTCCAGTCCATCACCATGGACGAGGAGGCCAAGAGCATGGACATCGCGGTGGCGGAGGACAACCTCTCCAAGGCCATCGGCCGCGGTGGCCAGAACGTGCGCCTCGCGAGCCAGCTCTCGGGCTGGGAGCTCAACGTGATGAGCGAGGCCCAGGCCACCCAGAAGACCGAGGCCGAGACCCAGACCCTGCAGAAGCTGTTCATGGAGCAGCTGGACGTGGACGCCGACGTGGCGGCCATCCTGGTGCAGGAAGGCTTCTCCAGCATCGAAGAGATCGCCTACGTGCCCACCGCGGAACTGCTCTCCATCGAGGAGTTCGACGAGGCCACCGTGGAAGAGCTGCGCGGCCGTGCCCGCGACGTGCTGCTGACCCAGGCCATCGCCAGCGAAGAGCAGGTGAGTGACGCCGAGCCGGCGGAGGACCTGCTCAACATGGAGGGCATGGACAAGGCCCTGGCCTACCACCTCGCCAGCCGCGGCATCGTGACCATGGAAGACCTGGCCGAGCAATCCGTGGAAGAGATCAAGGACATCGAAGGTTTGGACGAGACCAAGGCCGCGGCGCTCATCATGACCGCCCGCGCCCCGTGGTTCGCCGGCGAGCAGGCCCAAGAGAAGTAACAAGACGGATCGGCGGGTAAGCGGCGAAGCGAAACAGAGCAGCGAGGAGCAGGCGAATGGCGCAAGTCACGGTTAGACAACTGGCGGAAGTGGTCGGCACGCCCGTCGATCGCCTGCTCACGCAGTTGGCCGAAGCCGGCATCCAGGTCGGTGACCCGGACGCCGCCATCAGCGACGACCAGAAGATGCAGCTCCTGACGCACCTGCGCCAGAGCCACGGCGAGGACCCGAGCGCTGAACCGCGCAAGATCACCTTGAAGCGCCGCAGCGTCTCCGAGATCAAGCTCACCGGCAACCAGGGCCGGGCCAAGACCGTCAGCGTCGAGGTGCGCAAGAAGCGCACCTACGTGAAGCGCAGCGCGGTGATGGAAGAGGAGGCCAAGCGCCGCGCCGAAGAGGACGCTGTCCGCCAGGTCGAGCTCGACAAGCTGCGCGCTGAAGAGGCTGTGCGCGAAGCCGCACGGGCCGAGAAGCAGGCCGCTGAAGACGCCAAGCGCCAGGCCGAAGAACAGGAGCGCAAGGCGCGTCAGGAAGAGGAGAGCAAGCGTAAGCAGGAGGCCGAGAGCCACGCCCGCGCCGAGGCCGAGCGCCGCCGCGCCGAGGCCGACGCCCGCCGCGAGGCGGACGAGGAAGACCGCCGCATGCGTGCCGCGCTGCCCAAGGGCAAGCCGGGCGCTCCCGCCGTCGCCGCTCCGGCGCCGGTCGATGATAAGCAGGGCACCCGCTACGGCCGCGCCGAGCTCCACGTCGCCCACGAGATGTCTAGCAAGCGCCGCAAGAAGCCCGGCAAAGCTAGGGCCGCGGTCAGCGTGCAGCTCGAGTCCAAGCACGCCTTCGAGAAACCGGTCGCGCCGCAGGTTCGCGAAGTGCCGATCCCCGAGACCATAACCGTCGGCGAACTGGCGCAGCGCATGGCCGTCAAAGCCAACGAGGTCATCAAGATCATGATGGGCATGGGAGCCATGGCCACCATCAACCAGGTCATCGACCAAGACACCGCCGCCATCGTCGTCGACGAGATGGGTCACAAGGCAAAACTGCTCAAGGAGAGCGACCTGGAAGAGCAGATGCTGCAGGTCAGCCACGAGGGTGAAGAGATCGCCCGCCCACCGGTGGTCACCGTCATGGGTCACGTGGACCACGGCAAGACCTCGTTGCTCGACTACATCCGCAAGACGCGGGTCGCCGCTCGCGAGGCGGGCGGCATTACGCAGCATATCGGCGCCTACAACGTCGCTACCCCCAAGGGCGTGATCACCTTCCTGGATACCCCCGGCCACGCAGCCTTCACTGCCATGCGCGCCCGCGGCGCCAAGGTGACGGACATCGTGGTGTTGGTGGTGGCGGCCGATGACGGCGTCATGCCCCAGACTATCGAGGCTATCCAGCACGCGCGCGCCGCCGAGGTACCCATCGTCGTGGCGGTGACCAAGAGTGATAAGCCCGAAGCTGATC
>DASYZF010000221.1:0-8752 GCA_035946515.1 Gammaproteobacteria bacterium
CAGACTTCGCTCGGCGTGATCACCATGGACCGCCGCTGGTACGCGGCCGACCGCTGCAGCCTCGATCCCGCCACCGGCAAATGGCCCTGCACCGCGCTGCCGGATGCGCCGGCCGCGAGCCCCCCCGAGCCCGTGAGCGTCGCCTATCCGCGCTACCCGGACCCGGCCATGAACGCACTCGCGCCTTCGCTGGTGTTCATCAAGTTCGACATGCCCTATGCCGTGGATGGGGTGGGGGAGACCCACTATCTCGGCGCCGGCGTGGTGGTGGACGCCAAGAAAGGCCTGATCATCACCGACCGCGACACGGTGCCCGTGACCATGGGTGACCTGAAGATCACCTTCGCGGGTTCGGTGGAGATCCCCGGCAAGGTGGTGTACGTGCATCCCCTGCACAACCTCACCGTGATCCAGTACGACCCCAAGCTCCTCGGCACCACCCCGGTGAGGGCCGTGAGCTTCTCCGACAGGCCTTCCCGCGCGGGCGATGCGGTGAAGCTCGTGGGTTTCCAGCCGGACGGCACCCTCACGAGCCTGGATACCCGGGTCTCCACCATCGACCCGGTGCTGTTCCCGCTGTCCCGCAGCTTCCGCTTCCGGGACACGAACCTGGAGGCCTTGAGCCTCGTCAACGCCGCCGACAACGTCACCGGCGTGGTGCTGGACAAGCAGGACAAGGTCACGGCCCTGTGGGTGAGCTTCGCCTACGACGACGGCAGCCACACCCAGGAAGTGCAGAAGGGCATCCCGGTGGACCTGGTGCAGGACATGGTGAAAGCCGTGGAGCACGGCACGCCGTTGCGCAGCCTGGACGTGGAGCTCTATCCCATCGCCCTGTCCCAGGCCCGTCGCCTGGGCTTGCCGGACGAGTGGGTCACCAAGCTCGGGGCCGTGGACCCGGCGCGGCGTGAGACCCTCGCCATCGTGCGTACCACCGCCGGCACCCCCGGCGACAAGCTGCTGCAGAGCGGCGACCTCTTGCTCGCCATCGACGGCAAGCCGGTGGCGGATTTCCGCGCCGTGGAGAAGGCGAGCCAGCAGGCCGAGGCCGGCCTCACGGTGCTGCGCGACGGCAAGGTGCAGGACGTGAAGGTCGGCACCACGACCCTGGACGGGGACGGCACCGAGCGCATCCTGATGTGGGCCGGCGCCCTGCTGCAGGAGCCCCAGCACGCCGCCGCCGCCCAGCGGGACATCCCGCGCAGCGGCCTGCTGATCGGCTATTACAACTTCGGTTCGCCGGCGAGCCGCTACGGGCTCACCGCGGGCCTGCGCATCGTCCGGGTCAACGACCAGGCGACCCCGGACATGGATGCCTTCGAAGCCGCCGTGCGCGGCCTCAAGGACCGGGACAACGCACGGGTCACGGTGCAGGGCTGGGACGGCACCAGCCAGGTGGTGACCCTGAAGCTGGACCTGAGCTACTGGCCCACCTACGAGGTGTTGCATACCGAGCAGGGCTGGGTGCGTAACCCTCTTTAAACTTCCCTGCAGCCGGGAATACGGAGGCCGCGGTGCGTGAGCACCGCGGCCTCTTTTTCGCTTGGACGCCTTTTAAGCCGCCATGGCTTCTGCTTTCTCGGCGGCCTGTCGCGCCGGCACCATGTTCTGCAGGAACTCCTCGGCGGCGTTGCGCCAACTGAAGCGCAGGGCGAATTCACGGCACTTCGCACCGTCGAGCTTGAGGCTCTCGAGAGCCGCATGGCGCAGGTTCTCGTCGCAGTAGCCGGTGACGCCCTGTTGCACCACGTCCTTGGGGCCGGTGACCGGGAAGGCCGCCACGGGCACGCCGCAGGCCATGGCCTCCAGCAGCACCAGGCCGAAGGTGTCGGTGAGGCTCGGGAACACGAACACGTCGGCCGCCGCCAGCATCTGGGCCAGGGGCTCGCCGCGCAGGAAGCCGGTGAACTTGGCCGGGTAGCGGCGCTTCAGCATCTCGAGATCGGGTCCGTCCCCCACCACCACCTGGGTTCCGGGCAGTTCCAGGGAGAGGAAGGCCTCGATGTTCTTCTCCACCGCCACGCGGCCCAGGTACATCCACACCGGGCGCTTGTCCTGGAGGTGGTCCTTGGAGCGCGGTTTGAACAGTTCCGTGTCCACGCCCTTGCCCCAGTGCACCAGGTTCCTGAATCCCCGGTCCTTGAGCTCCTGCATCAGCGAGGGGGTGGAGACCATCACCCGGCTGGCGGCGCTGTGGAAGTTGCGGATCCAGGCGTAGCCCACCGAGAGCGGGATCGGCGCCCGGGCGCGGATGTATTCCGGGAACTTGGTGTGGTAGCAGGTGGTGAAGCTCAGGCCCTTCTTGATGCAGTAACGGCGCGCGGCCCCGCCCAGCGGGCCTTCGGTGGAGATGTGGATGGCGTCCGGCTGCCACTCGTCGAGGATCTTGTTCACCTTGCGCTGCGGGAACAGCGCCAGCTTGATGCTGCTGTAGCCCGGCATGGGCACGGTCATGAAGCCGTCGGCGTGGGAGAGCACCAGCGGTTCGTGGCCGAGCGCCTTCAGCTCCTCCACGATCTTGTGCATGGTGGTGACCACGCCGTTGACTTCCGGCAGCCAGGTATCGATGACGATCGCTATCTTCACGGGGCCCCCGCGGCTTGTTGGCGGGCGGCGTAGGCCGGCTCGGCCTCGGCGCCCTGGTGGGATTTCATGAGTTCGCGGCGCTCGGTCCAGTTGAGCAGCTCGAGGGTGCCGTCGTGGCGCTCCACGAGCGCCGTGCAGGACTCGACCCAGTCGCCGTCGTTGCAGTAGAGCACGCCGTTCAAGGTGGTGATCTCGGCGTGATGGATGTGGCCGCAGACCACCCCGTCCACACCGCGGCGCGCGGTCTCACGCGCCACCGCCACCTCGAAGTCGCTGATGAACTGCACCGCGTTCTTGACCTTGTGCTTGAGATAGGCCGCCAGGGACCAATAAGGGAAACCGAGCTTCCGGCGGAACACGTTGACCCAGCGGTTGAGATAGAGCAGCCAGTCATAGACCCGGTTGCCCAGCATGGCGAGCCAGCGGCTCACCCGCACCACGCTGTCGAACTCGTCGCCGTGCAGCACCAGCAGGCGCTTGCCGGTGGCGGTCTCGTGGATGGCATCCTTCAGGATGGTGACGTTGCCGAACTCCATGCCCACGTAGGCGCGCAGCACCTCGTCGTGGTTGCCGGGGATGTAGATGACCTTGGTGTCGTGCTTGGCCTTGCCGAGGATGGTGCGCACGACGTTGTTGTGTTCCTGGGGCCAGAACAGGCGGTTCTTCATCTCCCAGACGTCGATGATGTCGCCGACGAGGTAGAGGTACTCACATTCGGTGTTGCGGAGGAAGTCGAGTAGGAAGTCGGCGCGGCAGCCGCGGAAGCCCAGATGCACGTCGGAGATGAATATGCTCCGGTATTTGAGCGGGGTCATCGAATGGACCACCATATTTTCTCCTCCTGTCGCAGCATGTTGCGCGCGATTCTAGGAGTGGTGGATTAAGAGCGTGTGTCTCGACGGTGACAACGGTATGACAGATAGGGGCGGGGCCCAGGATCGGCAGGGGGTCCTGTTGACGGGTGCCGACGGGGCCGATCCCGTCGTGCAGGCGGGCTCGAAACCGCAACCGGAATGTCACGGCGCCGCAACGGACCGGGGCTAGAGTGCCCCGGTCCGGATCCGGAGTCCTCCCGATGTTGCTCGATTGGCTGGCGTTACCCCAGAAGCAGCAGACCGGCCCCCGGCGCGGGCGCCGCCGGCGTGCCACCCTGCGCATGCTGCCTTCCACCCGGGCGGGTCTGGGCGGCCAGAGCGTGACCGATCCTTTCAGCCTCTATCCCTGTACGCGCATGCACGGCGCCGACTTCGAGGCCGGGTTCTACCCTGAAGAGACGGCCGTCTACCTCTAGGGCGTCCCCGGAAGCACTCCATGGAATCCATCGAGCTCGACTATAAGCTCGGTCACGACGTCTACCGTATCTCGGTGACCGTGGTCATCGATGCCACCCTGGGCAGGAAGATGTACCGGCCGGAACTGGTGATCGAGAAGAACATCTCGGATCTGGACGCGGAGCAGACCCGGCGGGTGCGGGTCACACAGCTCTTCACCAGCCATGAGAAGGCCCAACGCTATGCCCTGGGCTACGCCAAGCGCCTGATCGAGGGCGATTCCGCCGCCTCCGCCTGAAGGCGGCCGCGGGACCATGACGGTCCCGTGGCTATGCACAGCTTATTGATCTTTATCCACACGTCGGCCATGGTCACGGGACTGTCACGGAGCGAGTTTGGCCAGTTGTTTCAGGGTGAGCAGCCAGGCGAGCTGGGCCTCGCCCGCGGCGGCGCCTGAATCCAGATCGAGGCGGCAGACACTGCCTTTCTTCATGCGTACCAGGCTGCGGGGTGAGCCCGTGGTCATATAGCCTATCCACTGGCTCAAGCCGGGTTCATGGCCCACGATCGCCACGGGTCCGGGCTCGGCGACGATGGCGTCCAGCAACTCTTCGGGATCGAAGCCGGGGGAGAGAAGTTTCTCCTGCCTGAGTTCCGCCTGTGGGAAAGCACCGTGCAGGATCTGTGCGGTCTCCACGGCGCGCACCAGCGGGCTCGAGAGGATGAGGCTGATCTCGTCCGCCAATGATGCGAGCCCGCGCGCACCTTTGCGCATGTCACGGCTGCCTGCTTCCGTGAGTCGCCGTTGGGCATCGTTGCGCCGTGCCTTGGCGGCTTCCACCGGTTCCTCCGCCTCGGCGTGGCGGATCACGAACACGCGCTTCATGCCGAGGACAGGGCGAGGCTGAGGCTGGCGACGGAGGTCACCGGGAGGGAGCAGGTGATGCCACGGCAGACGTAGGCGCAGGCTTCGCCGCGGGGCAGGCAGCGGCTGAGCAGGCCGGTCAGGCCTCTCGCGTCCGCCGGGATGGCGAGCACCAGCCGCCGCGGGTCGTATTGGCTGACGAGTTCCTCGCGCCAGTCCGCGAGCGCGTCGTGCGAACCGCGCAGCACCACCATGGTGGGCGGCGCGAGTATGTCTTCCAGCGCCAGCAGCATGGCCGCATGGGATTCAGGATACTGCTGCATGACGGCATAGGCCGCCCGCAGCGTACGCTCGGCGGCATCGAGGTATCGCGGTTCGGCGCAGAGGTGCCCGAGCCCGATGAGGGTACGGGCCGCCACCGCGTTGCCTGCGGGCATGGATTCATCGCTGAAGGTCTTGGGGCGGAACAAAGGCGTCGGCTGGTCGTCGGCGGTGAACCAGAAGCCGCCACGCTCCTTGTCCTCGAAGTGATCCAGCATCGCGTCGGCGATCTTCCGCGCCCAGGTGAGCCGGCTGCTGTCCCATTCCGCCTGCAAGAGCTCCAGGAGACCCGCCAGCAGGAAGGCATGGTCGTCGAGATAGGCCGGCAACTTGGCTTCGCCGGCACGCCAGCTGGCGTAGAGGCGCCCGTCCTTCCAGAGACTGGACTCGATGAAATCCGCCGCCTTGGCCGCCGAATCGATGTAAGGCTGGCGGCGCAGCAGGCGGCCGGAGGAGGCCATGCCGCGGATCATGAGCCCGTTCCAGGCGGTGAGTACCTTGTCGTCCAGACCCGGGCGCACGCGCCCGTCCCTGGCGGCGAGCAGCTTGGCGCGGGCGCCGTCCAGCAGCAGCTCGGTGGCGGAATCGACACGGGGAGAGGGGAACTTGCGCGCCAAGTCGAGGCTGATGCGCAAGTGCCACCAGCGTTCCTCGAAGTTGGCCGGATCGTCGAGTCCATAGCGGGCGGCGAAGGCGGTGAACTCCTGCTCATCCAGGAGCCCTCGCACCTCTTCCCGGTCCCAGACGTAGTACTTCCCTTCCTGCCCCTCCGAGTCGGCGTCCAGGCTCGAGTAGTAGCCGCCTTCCGGCGACTGCATCTCCCGCGTGACCCAAGCGGCGGTCTCGTCGGCGGTGCGGCGGTACAGGCCCTCGCCGGTCAGCCGCCAGGCCTGGGCATAGAGGCTGAGCAGGGAGCCGTTGTCGTAGAGCATCTTCTCGAAGTGGGGGATGCTCCAGGAGTTGTCCACGGAGTAGCGGCAGAAGCCGCCGCCCAGATGGTCGTAGAGGCCGCCCTCGGCCATGCGCCGCAGGCTCAAGGAAGCCATGTGCCGGCAGGTCTTGCGGGTGTCTTCCTCAACGTCACCGGCGCCGCTGATGTGCAGCAAGAGCTCCAGGTCGGAAGTGTGCGGGAACTTGGGGGCGCGGCCGAAACCGCCGTCGCGCGGATCGAAGCTCTTGAGCAGCACGCCGAGGGCGTCGCCGATGGGTGCCGCGTCCATGGACTCGGCCGTCTCGGCATCGGTGCCGCCGATGCGCGCCAGGGCTTCCAGGAGCTGCGCGTTCTGGTCGGTCAGCTGCTGCCGGTTCTGCCGGTAGAACTCCCCCACCCGCGCCAGCACCTCCCGGAACGGCGGCATGCCGTAGCGGGCCGTGGGCGGGAAGTAGGTGCCGGCGAAGAAGGGCGTGAGGTCGCCGGGTGTGAGGAACACGGTGAGCGGCCAGCCGCCGCCCCGCTGGGCGATGAGCTGGTGGGCGAGCTGGTAGATGCGGTCTAGGTCGGGGCGCTCCTCCCGGTCCACTTTCACGTTCACGAACAGCTTGTTCATGAGCGCGGCGGTGTCCGCGTCCTCGAAGGACTCATGGGCCATCACGTGGCACCAGTGGCAGGCGGCGTAACCGATGGACAGCAGGACCGGCTTGTCCTCGGCACGGGCCAGCGCCAAGGCTTCCTCGTTCCAGGGATGCCAGTCCACCGGGTTATGGGCGTGCTGCAGGAGATAAGGGCTCGTCTCCCGCGCCAGCTTATTGGTACGCGGAGCTTCGTTCATGTGCCACCCGCTGCTAGAATACCCGCAACCCTATATAAGCCGCAAAACCGGCGCTCCTCCCCATGTCCCTGCCGCCGCTCATCCTGAAGAAGAACGAGGACCGTCGTCTGCGCACGGGGCACCTGTGGGTGTTCAGCAACGAAGTGGACACCGGCAAGAGCCCGCTCAAGGGTTTCGCACCGGGAGACCTGGTGGAGATCCAGGCGGCCGGCGGCCAGGCCGTCGGCACGGGCTACGTGAACCCCAATTCCCTGATCGCGGCGCGCATCCTGTCCCGGGACCCGCGTCACCTGCCGGACCGTTCGCTGCTGGTGCACCGCCTCAATGTGGCGCTGTCGCTGCGCGAGCGGCTCTACCCTAAGCCCTATTACCGATTGGCTTTCGGCGAATCCGACGGGCTGCCCGGGCTCGTGGTGGACCGTTACGGCGACGTGCTGGTGGCGCAAATCACCACCGCCGGCATGGAACGCATGAAAGCGGACATCGTGGCGGCGCTCGAGAAGGTGCTCGGCCCCAAGGCCATCCTCATGCGCAATGACACCGGCATCCGCGAGCTGGAGGGCTTGCCGCTCTATACCGAGACCGCGCTCGGCACCGTGCCCGACTCGGTGCAGGTGGAGGAGCACGGTCTCAGGTTCGAGGTGCCGCTCTCGGGCGGGCAGAAGACCGGCTGGTTCTTCGACCAGTACGCCAACCGCGCCCGGCTTTTCCCCTACATCAAGGGGCAGAAGCTGCTGGATGTGTGCAGCTACGTGGGCGCCTGGGGCGTGCAGGCCGCGGCCCACGGCGCCGCCGCCGTGACTGCCGTGGACAGCTCCGCCGCCGCCTTGAGCTGGGCGGGGCGCAACGCCCAGGCCAACGGCGTGGAACTCGGTCTGCGCGAGGAAGACGCTTTCGATGCCCTCAAGGGCTTGAGGGAGGCCGGCGAGAAGTTCGGCGTCGTGGTGCTGGATCCGCCGGCCTTCGTCAAGCGCCGCAAGGACCTCGCCGCCGGCAGCGAGGCCTACCGGCGTCTGAACCAGCTCGCCATGCAGGTGCTGGACCGGGACGGGATACTCGTATCCTGCTCCTGCTCCCACCACATGGCGGGTGCCGACCTCTTGGCGGCGATCCAGTCCGCGGCACGGCACCTGGGACGTGAGGCGCAGGTACTGGAGCAGGGCATGCAGGCGCCGGACCATCCGGTGCATCCCGCCATCCCCGAGACGTCTTACCTCAAGGCGTTCTATGTCAGGGTGGTCACGGCTTAGCCAAAAAGCCCTGTGTTAAAATCCGCCGCCATGTTGACCTATCCCAATATCGATCCCGTCGCCCTCTCCCTCGGCACCTGGCACCTCCTCGGTCACACCTTCCAACCCGCCATCCACTGGTACGGCATCACCTACCTCGTGGGCTTCCTGGGGGGTTACTGGTGCATGTACCTGCGCAGCCGCAGACCGGGCAGCGGCTGGACCTCGGAGCAGCTCCAGGACCTCCTGTTCTACGTGGCCCTGGGCGTGGTGGGCGGCGGCCGCGTCGGTTACATGCTGTTCTACGATTTCCCCGCCTTCATCCATGCCCCCTGGACCCTTTTCCAGGTCTGGGACGGAGGCATGTCCTTCCACGGCGGTCTCCTGGGCGTGCTCTTCGCCATGTGGCTCTACGGACGCCGGCAGGGGCGGCATTTCTTCGACCTCACGGATTTCATCGCGCCGGTGGTGCCCATAGGCTTGGGTGCGGGACGCATCGGGAACTTCATCAACGGCGAGCTCTGGGGGAAGGTCTCGGATCTGCCCTGGGCCATGCGCCTCAACTGCGCCGACCCGCGTTTCGGGAGCTATTGCAACGGTGCGGTGAGCGGCTATACGCCGCCGCACCTGCCCAGCCAACTCTATGAGTTCCTGCTGGAAGGCGTGGTGCTGTTCACGGTGCTGTGGATCTACTCCGCCAAGTCCCGTCCG